>JAAYVJ010000616.1 GCA_012517265.1 Planctomycetota bacterium
CGTCGCTCGGCCCAGGCGGGCTGCGATGCTTGCCACCGGAAAGGAGCTTGCCGTGAGCGCTGCTGCCGACAGGTTCGCGATTGAAGTTCCGAAGGAACTCCGCACGGGGTCCGTCGATGTCGTCAGGATCGAGTGGTGAAACCAACCTCAGATCGGGAGAACGACAATGCACGCGCATTTGGATCGCAGGGATCTTCTGAGAATCACGGCGGCCGGGGCGACCGCGTGGGCGATGGGCGGAGCGACGTTCGCCTCCGAGGCAGAACCTCGCCCGATGGAGACGGTGCGCGTCGGTCTGGTCGGGATCGGCAACCGCGGGACCTGGCTGCTCAAGATCCTCTTGGGCCTTGAAGGGGTGCAGATCAAAGCCGTCTGCGACATCGTCGAGGATCGCGTCGCCAAAGGGCAGGACATGGTGACCGCCGCCGGACAGGCCAAGCCTGCCGGGTACTCCCAAGGCGAGACCGACTTCAAGCGTCTGTGCGAGACGGAGGATCTGGATCTGGTCGTCAACGCAGTCCGGCCGTGGAAATGGCATGCGCCGATCTGCGTGGCGGCGATGACCGCCGGCAAGCACACGGCGACCGAAGTGCCCGCCGCCGAAACGGTCGAGGAGTGCTGGCAACTGGTCGACACGGCGGAGAAGACCGGCAGGCATTGCGTGATCCTGGAGAATTGCTGCTACTTCCGCAACGTGATGCTGGTCCATCACATGTTGCGAAAAGGTCTGTTCGGCGAGCTTCGCCACTGCGAGGCGGGGTACCAGCACTATTATCAGAAGGTCGGCTCCGGGGCGCCGCGTTCGGCCGACCCGCTCGTCCAGACGGGCAACAGCTACCCGACCCACGCGATCGGCCCGGTCGCACAATGGATGGACATCAACCGCGGCAACCGCTTCGATTACCTCGTTTCGATGAGCGCCGACGGCACGCGGGGCAATCCCGGCGCGGACATCAACACAAGTCTCATCCGCACAGTCAACGGCCAGACGATCACGCTCTACTACGACACGAAGCTGCCCCGCCCCTACGACCTCATTTACCGCGTGCAGGGCACCCAGGGCATCTACTCGGCCACGCTGGACCAGATCTATTTCGAGGGCCGCAGCCCCAAGAGCGAGACGTGGGAGCCGATGGACGAGTACTACAAGCAGTACGAGCACCCGCTGTGGAAATCCTGGGGCCAGAAGGCCCTGTCGCAGGGCGGTCACGGCGGCGCGGACTGGCTGACGCTGTACCGCCTGATCCAGGCGTTGCGAATCGGCGCGGCCCCGGACATAGACGTTTACGACGCCGCGGCGTGGAGCTGCATCACCGAGCTGAGCGAGAAGTCGGTGGCCAAACGAAGCAGCCCCATGGACTTCCCCGACTTCACGCGGGGCCGCTGGAAGACGACCCCGCCCATCGGAATTCTTGGCGCGTAGGGTGGGGCTTGCCCCACCGATCCGTTATCTGCCGACGGTCTTACAGCGAACCGGGCCCAGCAGGCCGGATTCGAGCAGGGGGGAGTCTTTCGTGTAAGGGTTCCACGTGGTCCAGGTCGTCCGTTCCTCGGGCGGCAGCGACTGGTCGCCGATCAAGCGGTTCGGCCAGAGGTTGGCGACCGTGATCTCCAGAGTATTCTCGCCGGGCTTGACGGCGTTTGTGATCTCCACCTGAAACGGGGCTTTCCAGAGAACGCCGAGGTCCTTGCCGTTGAG
>JAAYVJ010000617.1 GCA_012517265.1 Planctomycetota bacterium
CAGTCCATCCACGCGGTCGAGGCCGGCAAGGACGTCTATTGCGAGAAGCCGATCTCCATCACCATTCGCGAGGGCCGCAGGCTTGTCGAGACGGTCCGGCGATACGGGCGAGTCTTCCAGACCGGCACCCAGTATCGCTCCATCTCGACGATCCGTCAGGTCGTCGAATTCGTGCGGGCCGGCGGGCTCGGGAAGGTCAAATCGGTCTTCACGCTGTGGGGCCCCCTGGCGACGTTCACCGACGCCGCCCGCTTCAAGCCCTACGCCGAATCGATGGACGCCGCGAAGACCCGCACATCGTACGTCCCCCTGGACTTCGCGTTGCCGGCCGAGCCGGTTCCGGAAGGGCTGGATTGGGATCTGTGGGTCGGGCCTGCGCCGTGGTCCCCCTACAACAGCCTCTACCATATCAATCCCTCGCCCGGCGTGGTCCCCTGGTCCTTCAGCGAGGACTTCGGCGCCGCCGCGATCACCTGGTACCACTCCCATGCGGCCGACGTCATCCAGTATGCCCTGGGCATGGAGAACAGCGGCCCGGTCGAGATCATCCCCCCGAGCACGGGCCAGTTCCCGACGCTCACCTGCCGCTACGCCAATGGCACGCTCCTGCACATGGTGGACCATTGGGGCATGGTCAAGGACGTCTACAAGGCGGTCCCTGCCGACGCCCGGCTGCAGGGCAACTTCGGCGGCATCTTCGTCGGCGAGGAAGGCTGGGTCACGTCCCTGTCCACCGGCGGCCCCATCGAGGGCGGGCCCGACGGGCTCTTCGAACGGATGAAGCTGACCACACGCGAGGTCAACATCGGCGACAACAACCACCACGCGAACTGGTTCGACTGCATCCGCACCCGCCGGCAGCCCAGTTGCAGCGAGGAAATCGGGCATCGGGGCGCGTCTCTGGGCCATCTGACCATCCTGGGCTACAAGCTGCAACGGCCCCTGCGATGGGACCCCGTCAAAGAGGAATTCCTGGGCGACGACGCGGCCAACCGCTTGTTGAGCCGGTCGAACCGAAGCCCGTGGCACATTTGAAACGACACACAGGAGGAAACATGAGCAGTCGCAAGGTGTTCATCACGATCCTGGCTTTGCTCGCGTCGACGAGCCTCAGTTGCGTCTCAGCCCAGTCGACTTCAACAGGCATTCAGGCCAAGATCGAGGACAACAAAGTCGTCGTCACGATCGACGGCAAGCTGTTCACCTGCTACAAGTTCGACCCTTCGCAGAAGTACCCCTACTTCTGGCCGGTCAACGGTCCCGCGTCGGGCCAGTCCATCACAACCGAGACGTCCGAGCCCTATCCGCACCATCATTCGCTGTTCTTCGGCTGCGACCGGGTCAACGGCGGCAACTACTGGCAGGAGAGCAACGAGCGAGGGCAGATCCTCTCGCAAGGCCCGAAGATCGTCGCGTCCTCGGGCGGCAAGGTCGTCATCGAGGACGAATGCCTCTGGAAGCAGCCCGGCCAGGAGCCGATCATCCGCGACCACCGTCAGATCGTCATTACCGCGACGAGCGAAACCCAGCGGCTCATCGACTTTCGAATCACGCTGGAGCCCCTGACCGACATCCGCATCCTCAAGACGAACCACTCGCTGTTCTCGGCCCGGGTCGTGCCGGAACTGAGCGTTCTGTCCGGCGGGACTCTGATCAACGCCGAAGGCAAGACCGCGGAGAAAGGCACGTTCAACGTCGCCTCGCCCTGGTGCGACTATTCCGGAACCCGCAACGGCACGACGGAAGGGATCGCCATCCTGCAGCACCCCACGAACCGATGGTATCCTTCGCCGTGGTTCACCCGGGACTACGGGTTCTTCTCGCCGACCCCGATGAACTGGCTCGAAGGCGACAAGCTGGACCTGCCCAAGGGCGAGAAGCTGACGCTGAACTACCGCGTCGTCGTCCACACCGGCGACTCGAAAGAGGCGGACATCGCCGGCCAGTTCGACGCCTACAAGCAGACGAAACCTGCCGCCAACGCGTCGGACGCGACGCCGATGGAACGCATTCAGGTCTCCGGCGACGGCCGGGGATTCGTCACCGAGACCGGCAATCTCTTCTCGCCGTGGGGCTTCAACTACGACCACGACGAAGCCGGCCGGCTCATCGAGGGTTACTGGTGAAGAGAATGGCCCAAGGTGGAGGCGGACTTCGAGGAGATGAGGCAACTCGGAGCCAACGTCGTCCGCATCCACCTTCAGTTGGGCCGGTTCATGCGGAGTCCGGCTGAGCCGAACGAGGCC
>JAAYVJ010000618.1 GCA_012517265.1 Planctomycetota bacterium
ACAGGAGCTTCCGGCCGAATCACCGTCACGGCCACCGCCGACGGCCTGACCGAGGCGTCCGTGGCCCTGGAGGCCGTGCCCATCCGCGGCGACCCCAAGGACAGGTGACTCGTTTCGGGTCGGAATTGAGTATGATGTCGGCGGATTCCTCCGTTCGAGATGAAGAGAAGATCGGCTATGCACGTACAGGTGTTCATATGTTTCGCGCCGATGCTCGCGGCGGCGCTCCTGACCGGGATCGTCAGGACCGTGTTGCAGTTGAAGAACGCCCAACTGACCGAAACGCAGCTCTTCCTCCGCTATTGGAAGCTATGGACAGCACTGGTCGTCGTGGGGCTATCCGCCACAGGCGCAACGATCTACTTGCTGAGCACGCGGATTCTATGCCGCATCTGAGGCCGGCCGAACGCCTTGCCAGAGGGTAGCCCAAGACCCCCATGAGAAAGATCTCCATGAGCAGCGGGATTCTGCGAAGCGCGGCTGCTGTCGCATCGGGGTGGGTTGTCGCAGTCGGCGGCTACATCCTGACCGTGGTCGTATTCTCGCTGTTCAACCCGGATACCTTCACGCCCGGCGTGCCACTCCCCACGGGATGGCTGCTCGTCACGCTGGCGGGGTCTGCGACTTGGTCCATCGCGGCCGGCTTTGCGGCGGGGGTCATCGCGTGCCGAGGAGAGATCGCACACGCGGTCGGACTGGGCCTGTTCCTGCTGACGATCTCGGTGTGTTTCGTGAGTTGGAACAAGAACCTCGCACAAGTCCCGACCTGGTATGTGGTCGCAGGCGAGGCATTGACGACCCTGGCGATCCTGACGGGCGGATGGTTGCGAAGGCGCCAACGGGTTTCGGTTGCCCGCACGCCCGAGGACGGCCCACTGTCGATTGCGGCGAAGATCGATCGCCGGCGGTTCCGAATCGCGGCGGTGGTTATGTTCCTCGCGTTTCTGGCCTGTCTCTGGGCGTTGGTCTTGGGAGCGGGCCGGGGGTTGCTGTGGTGACCGGGGAGCTTCAGAGGGGACTTCCCAGAGAGAGCCTCTCGACGGTATCATGGCGGCTGCAGAATCAGGCCAATGACGGTCGCGGTCAGTGAAAAGGAGCCGATATGAACGGTCGCGCGCAACGAAGATACTCACCCCCCTGCTCTCTTTGTGTCCTCCTGGCTGCGGCGTTCTGGGGATCGCCTGTGCAGGCGCAGCCCTCGGGCGGACCCTACGGCCCGATCCAACAGGAATATGAGACGCCCGCCAACGCCGGCCACGTCTATTACGTCGCGCCGGACGGCCGGGAGGATGCGCCAGGAACGAGCCTGGAGCAACCCACCACCCTGGAGGCGGCCATTGCCAAGGTGGTGACGGGCGACGCGATCATTCTTCGCGGCGGCGTCTACCGTACGGGCGGCCTGAGGCTCAATCAGGGAATCACGATGCAGCCCTACGCCGGGGAGCGGCCCGTGCTCAAGGGCACGCGCGTGGCGACCGAGTGGAGGGCCCTGCGCGACAACGTGTGGCGGACCTCGTGGAAGACGCTCTTTCCCGCAGCGCCGCTGGGCTGGTGGCAGCGGGACCGCGAGGGCACGCGCACGCCGCTGCACCGTTTCAACAACGACATGGTCTTCGTCGACGGCCGGATGCTCCGGTCCGCCGGCTGGGAAGGCGAGCTCGACGACCACTCGTACTACATCGACTACGAGAAGGGATACGTCTACATCGGCGTCGACCCGACGAACCGGCTCGTCGAGATCACCGCGTTCGACGGGGCCCTGATCCGCATGACGACGCCCGTCCACGGCAAAACCAACGACCGCAAGGGACCGGTGATCCGCGGAATCACGTTCACGCAGTACGCGCGGCTGGCCATCGAGATCGAGGGCAAACGGAGCTTCGGCCCCAACGACGAGCCCACCGACGAGCCGCTGGGCCCCTCCGACCCCGCCACGTACGGCAAAGAAGTCACCGGCACGACGCTGGAGAACGTGACCATTTCCTACTGCTCGCGCGTGGCCGGGTACTTCCGGGGCGACGGCCTGACCATCCGCCGGTCGCTGTTCAGCGACACGAGCACCGAGGGCGTGTACGTGATCGGCTCGTCCGACGTACTGCTGGAGAAGAACATCTTCCGGCGCAACAACGTCGAGAACCTCACCGGCTACTACCCCGCCGCGGTGAAGATCTTCAACCAGAGCCACCGCGTCGTCTGCCGCGACAATCTGGTGATGGACAATCCGAACTCCAACGGAATCTGGTACGACGTGGGCAACCGCGACGGCGTCTTCGTCGACAACTGGGTTCAGGACTGCCTGGACGGCTTCTTCTTCGAGATCTCCCAAGACGCGATCTGCGCCGGCAACGTCTTCTTGAACTGCGACAAGGGCATCCGCGTCCTCAACAGCGCGAATGTCCGCGTCTGGCACAACACCCTGATCAACAGCGTCGCCTCGTTCGAACGGGACCCGCGAAGCGCGACGGGCGACCGTTTCGGCTGGCACCCCGCGACAGGTCCCGACGTGGACAAACGCGAAGGCCACGTCTTCTGCGGCAACCTCCTGGTGGCCGACGCCGGGTTCTCCAAGCCGCTGCTGCGCTTCGAGCAGAGCCGAGCCCTGACCGGCAAGCTCACCGGGCCGCAGGTCGTGCAGTTCGACGGCAACGTCTACGTGCGGAGCGACGACGCCGGCCCCGCCGCCCTGTTGGTCTGGGGCCCCATGCCGGGCGACGGCGGCACGGCCGAGTTCAAGACCCTGGCCGACTTCCGGAAGCTCTGTCCGCAGTTCGAAGCCCACAGCAAGGTCGTCGCCAGTTCGTTGGGCGCCCTCTTCAAGAGCCCGGATCTGCGTCGCTACGAGCTGATCCGGAACCTCTCCTTGCCCGAGTCCGCGGTACCCGTCCCCGATGAGATCCGGCATCAGCTCGGCCTGCAGGGACAGGACGCGATTCAAGCGGGCGC
>JAAYVJ010000619.1 GCA_012517265.1 Planctomycetota bacterium
GCGTCGATGCGTAGAAGCGTGGATGCGTAAGAAGGTGGTCAGTTGTCGGTTCTCAGAAATGACGGTGGGGCAAGCCCCACCCTACCGTCGTCGCCTCTGTGGGCTCTGTGCCCTCTGTGGCGGAAATCGCGATCCACAGCCTGCGAAGATGACGCCTTACGGCGTCACTACGAACGGGGACCCGCTGTTCTCACTTTCCCCCAGTCTTTCTTCTCCGTGTGATCCGCGTCTCTGTGGTGAAATCCGTCTTCCGTCTTGCCTTCTTGTTCTTCGGGGTTTGGCGTTTTGGCTTTGGGTTCGTCGTCCTGCCGGGCGAGGGCGACGCTTGTGTCGCCGCTACCGACCGCCTGCGGCCTTGCGGCGTTCTTCGCTGTGTCCGCCGGGCTTCGGTGGCGGAGCTTGTCTTCCTCCGGCCCTTCGCCTTCTCCCTTGCGACGGCGTCGCGTCGCTCTTGCGGCCACTCCTCGGGGAAGTTCAGTTGGGCGAACTCGCCGAACAGCTCGACCGCCTGGGCGTCGTGGACGCGGGCCGCATCAAGCTCGTCTTCGAAGACCCCCAGGTGGAACTGATCGCCTCTGCAATAGACGCACGCATAGACCTTGTTCCCCTTCTTGCGGCGGCCGACTCCTTTGAACCGCGAGGCGCTGCCTTTCCGCTTGGGCCGGTTGTAGGCATTCTGCGCGTGCGTGCAAACCCGAAGGTTGTCTCGCGTGTTGTCGAGTTTGTTGCGGTTCTTCTGGTCGATGATCTTGCCCTTGGACGGGCGCAGGATCTCACGGTGCATCAGGATCACTTTGCCCTTCTCGGTCCGTGCGGCATACTGGCCAACGAGGCTCCATTGCCACCGGCTGAGCCATTCGCAGTCCGCGGCGTCGACGTAGGTGTAGAATCCGTCGCCCAGGGCGATCTGGCGGACGTCGCCTTCCGGCTTGTCGGGCCTGGGTCGGTAGTTCGGGCAGATCCCGCGGGGCGGGGTCCGCTTCATCCGGCCGTAGGACTCGGGATGGTTGGCGCAGGCCGGATAGTTCAAGATCCGGGCCTCGTAGCACTTGAGCGTGATCTCCTGGTCCAGGTACGCGAAGACGCAGTTGTAGCACGACGGGATCTTCTTGACCACGACGTCTCCCTTCCGTTTTCCACGGGCGAATCGGCGACTAGGGGCTTGGAAATCGGGCGAGGGCGCGTCATACTGGCCAAGCAAGGGGCCGGCGGCGTGGTCGGTCCCGGTCAAGAGAAGGACTCGGTTCACCGGAGGTTCACCCATGATCGGTCAGGGCTCTTATGGAAAGACGCTCTTCGCCGCGGCCGCGGCGGCGGCTCTGAATGTCGCGATCGCCGTTTCGGCGGTTGGAGCGGAGGCTCCCAAGCAGGTCGCGGAGACGCCGAAGCAGCACGACGCCCGCATGAAGTGGTTTCGCGAGGCTCGGTTCGGGCTGTTCCTTCACTGGGGAGTCTATTCCGTCCCGGCGGGTGAGTGGCAGGGCAAGACCAACTACGCCGAGTGGTTCCTCGAAGAGACCAAGATGCCGGTCTCGCAGTATGAGAAGTACGCCGAGCAGTTCAACCCCGTGAAGTTCGACGCCGAGGCGTGGGTCCGGATGGCCAAGGACGCCGGGATGAAGTACATCGTCATCACGAGCAAGCACCACGACGGCTTCGGCATGTTCCGCTCGGACCTGACCGACTGGTGCATCAAGAGCACGCCGTTCCAGCGCGACCCGCTCAAGGAATTGGCCGACGCCTGCCGCAAGGCCGGGATCAAGCTGTGCTTCTACCATTCGATCATGGACTGGCACCATCCGGACTGGGGCCAGCGCCGCGCGTGGAACGACAAGGCACCGGCGACGCCGCCGGACATGGACCGGTACACCGCCTATATGAAGGGCCAGCTCAAGGAGCTGCTCACGCGCTACGGCCCGATCGGGATCCTGTGGTTCGACGGCCAGTGGGAGAGCCCGTGGACGCACGACCGCGGCGTGGACCTGTACAACTACGTTCGCTCGCTGCAACCGAAGATCATCATCAACAACCGCGTCGGCAAGGCCGCCCCGGGCGCCGGCGACGAGCGGATCGGCGACTACGGCACGCCGGAGCAGGAGATCCCCGCCACGGGCTTCGGCCCCGGCGTCGACTGGGAATCGTGCATGACGATGAACGATCACTGGGGATACAATAAAAACGACAAGAACTGGAAGTCGACGCAGACGCTCGTTCGCAACCTCGTCGATTGCGCCAGCAAGGGCGGCAACTACCTGCTGAACATCGGACCGACCGCCGAAGGCGAGTTCCCGCAGGCCAGCGTCGAGCGGCTGGCCGAGATCGGCAAGTGGATGAAGGCCAACAGCGAGTCGATCTATGGCACAAGCGCCAGCCCGTTCAACAAGCTGCCGTGGGGGCGCTGCACGAAGAAAGAGACCGCCTCCGGCGCGACGCTCTATCTGCACGTTTTCGACTGGCCCACGGACGGCAAGCTGCTCGTCCCCGGCCTGCACAACGCGGTCGGCAGCGCGAGACTCCTGGCGGACGGCCGCAAGCTCAAGACCTCGACCATGCCCGACGGCGTGACGATCGACGTCCCCGCCCAGGCGCCCGACACCATCGACACCGTGATCGTGCTCAAGGTCAAAGGCAAGACGCTGAACATCGACCCGTTCCTGCCGAGCCAGGCGTCCGACGGGTCCATGACGCTGTGGGCGACGGACGCGAGCATCCACGCGTCCGGAGGCGCGACTCCGCACCTGGAGACGATCGACGGCGTGTCCAGCATCGGCTATTGGGTCAACGCCGACGCCTGGATCGACTGGCAGTTCAAGATGAGCAAGCCCGGCCGTTTCGACGTGGTCGCGACGATTGCCACTGTAGCCCCGGGCAAATGCGAGATCGCCCTGGGCGACAAGAAGCTGACGGCGGACCTCCCCAACACCGGCAGCTACCGCAAGTTCGAGACTGTCACGTTCGGCCAGATCGAAGTGACGCAGTCCGGCCCCTGCTCGCTGACGATCAAGCCGGTCGCGGGCCAGTGGGAGGCCATGAACATTCGATCCATAGTTCTCAAGCCGGTGAAATGAACGATCGAGGTTTCGCATGAAAGCATGGAATGTGACACTCTTGTTGGCGATGGCCATCCTCGCTCCCGCCCGCGCGGGCAATCCGCTCTTCGAGGGCTGGTATGCCGATCCCGAGGGCACGATCATCGGCGATGAGTACTGGGTCTTCCCGACGTATTCCGCCCCCTACGACCGGCAGCTCCACTTCGACGCCTTCTCCTCGAAGGACCTCGTGACCTGGACCAAGCACGAGCGGATCATCAGCAACCGGGAGATCTCCTGGCTGCGTCGGGCCCTCTGGGCGCCGGCGATCGTGCAGAAAGACGGCAGGTTCTA
>JAAYVJ010000620.1 GCA_012517265.1 Planctomycetota bacterium
ACAATCCCACGGGCGTCCTGGATACGTCCCACGCCAACCGCACCGCCGCTTTGGCGGCCAAGGCTTATTCGAAGGGATTGATCGATCGAGCCGTCCTCGACGGTCTGGCCAACACGCTTCGCTATCGGATCTGGGCCCCCGAGAAAGGCCCGTTCTACTTCAACAACTACGTCGACGGCAGCGACTGCGATCTCGGCGGCCTCCGGCCGGGCCGAGGGGGCAATATCTGGTTCGGCTGGCATCGCCTGGCCGCCTACCATCCGGATCTGGAGGAGCTGTTTCTCGCGGTCGCCTACGACCTGACCAACGGCGGCCCCAACCTCCCCGACGGCGCTCAGAACAAGACGATGAACGAGGCCCCGCTCTGCCTGGAGGCCTGGGCCGCAAGACTACTCGCCGGCGGCCAACCGAGATCCTTCCCCTGAAACCTCCTTCTACTTCCCTGCCGTGTACTCCGCCACGACCTTCGTGATCCGCTGGGCGGTCCGGCCGTCCCAGAGCGAAGGGATTCTGCCCTGTTTCCATCGGCCGGCCAGGATCTTGGCCGACTGCCTCTCGATGGTGCTCATGTCCACCAGTTCGTTGGTGCCCTCGGTGATCGTGATCGGCCGCTCGGTGTTCGGACGCAGGGTCAGGCAGGGCAGCCCCAGGTACGTCGTCTCCTCCTGGATGCCGCCGGAATCCGTCAGGACAAAGCCCGCGTTCTTCTCCAGCGTGATGAACTCCCTGTACCGCACCGGCTCGACGGTCCGCAGGCCGGCGTGCAACGACGCGCCGAGGCCCAGAGTCTCGATGTTCTTGCGGGTCCTCGGGTGAATCGGGAACAGCACCGGGATCTCCGCCGCAAGCTTGTTGAGGTATGCGAGAATCGGCGCCAGACCGTTGCGGTCATCGACGTTCGACGGCCGGTGCAGCGTCACCAGCACGTACCGCCTCTTCTCCAGGCCGAACCGTCCGACGATCTGGTCCTGATGATCCTGGTTGATCTTCGTCAGGACGCTGACGAGCGAGTCGATCATAATGTTTCCGACCCGATGGATCTTGCTCTCAGGCACGCCGTCGCGGATCAGGTTCTCGTCGCCGTCGGGCGACGGCGTGAACAGCAAATCCGAGATCGCGTCGGTCACCCGGCGGTTGATCTCCTCGGGCATCGTCTCGTCGAAGCTCCGCAGGCCCGCCTCCACGTGTGCCACCGGGACCAGGAGTTTCTTGGCCGTCAGGCTGCATGCGACCGTGGAGTTCACGTCGCCGAACACGACGACGAGATCGGGCCTCTCGGCCAGAACGACTTTCTCGAACTCGACCATGATCCTGGCGGTCTGCTCGGCGTGCGAACCCGAGCCGGTCCCCAGAAAGTGGTGCGGCTGCGGCAGCTCCAGATCCTCGAAGAACGCCTGGGACATCACGTAGTCGTAATGCTGGCCCGTGTGAACAATCAGGGGATCGAGCCCCGGCGTCTTGACCATCTCGAAATACAGAGGGGCCATCTTCATGAAGTTCGGCCTGGCGCCGACGACCAGCAGAATCTTGGACATATCACTCATCTCCTTCCGTCGTGAGGACCGCCTCATAAATCCGGAGCAGTCGCTCGCTCTCCTTTTCCCAGTTGTACTTCTCCAGAACGGCTCTCCGGCCGTTCTCCCCCATCCGCCGGGCCTCCTCCGGATGCTCGATGAGGTGTTCCATCGCCCTGGCGATCTCCTCAGGCTTCGATGGATCGACGATGAGCCCGCACTGCGCCGGCTCGACCACCTCGCGGTAAAGCGGAAAGTCCGACGCAATCACCGGCAGGCCGACCAGCATATAATCGAACAGTTTGTTCGGCAAGCAGCTTGTGTTGTTCGAATAGGGCAGGAACGTGATCACGCCCATCGCCGCCTGCGACGAGAGCCGCTCCTTTTCCTCGTAGGGCACCCACTCGATGAACTTCACATTCGACCCGACGCCCCGGCGAGCTGCGAGGTCCTTCATCTCCTGTTCGAACGACTTGGGACGCGACGAGCCGACCAGGCAGAGCTCCCAGCTTGGCCGTTCTTTGGCCACCAGACTGAAGGCCTCGATCACCTCCAGGAGCCCCCGAGTCTTCGACATCGCGCCCAGGTAGATGATCTTGTCCTGAGGGTTCCGTTCGAATGCCGTGGACAGTTCGAGGATCGGGTAGTTCTCGACCCGGCCCGAA
>JAAYVJ010000621.1 GCA_012517265.1 Planctomycetota bacterium
AACACCTGAGCCATCGGGTGTATCCTGTATCGCAAAAGCCGGAGATGATATTGTGAGAAGGAGGAATTCGGCCATGCGTCGAAATCGTGCATTCACTCTGATTGAGTTGCTTGTTGTCATTGCGGTCATCGCTGTGCTGATGTCCATTCTGATGCCCGCCCTGCAGCGGGCTCGCGAGAGTGGCAAGCGGGCAGCCTGCCTGAGCAACCTCAAGCAATTGACCCTCGCCTGGAACATGTACGCCGATGAATCCGACGACCGGCTGGTCAACGGCGCCACTGGATACAGCAATGTGAACCAGGCCTGGGGCGACCACCGCAACGAGCGGGCATGGGTCGACGGGTACAGCAATAGCGATTGGGACGTCCAGATCAAGGCCATCCGAGACGGCGCTCTGTTTCCGTTCGTCAAGAACGAGAGGCTTTACAAGTGCCCGACGGGCCGACGCGGCCAGGCGCTCACCTACTCAATCATGTTCTCCATGAACGCGGTCTGCCATACCTGGGTGCAGGGGGTCAAAGGCGCTCACGTGAAGAAGAGGACGGAGATCAAGCCGAACCTCGCGCAGAGACTGGTCTTCATCGACGAGGGGTACATGACGCCCGACGCCTACGCGGTCTACTATCAGCAGGCGACGTGGTTCGACAATCCTCCCGTGCGTCACGGCGACGGCGTGACGGTTTCCTTCGCCGACGGCCATGTGGAGCATTGGAAGTGGAGAGCCGCCGAGACCATCAAGTACGCCAGGGAGCATGAGAATTCAGGTCCCACGTCCTGGACGCCGACGACCGACGAGGGATTCGACGATCTCTACCAGGTCCAGAAGGGTTGCTGGGGCAAGCTGGGATACAAGCCCTCGCGATAGCGTCAGTCGGTGGCCTCGACAGTGAAGGTCGCTTCGGTTACTGCGCTCCAATCCCCGTTGCTGAACGCGCGGGCCTTGATCTGTGTGGTCCGGCCGACCGTTATCGGTCCTGTGCATCGGGTCGCCGTGGGGGAAAGGCCGGCGCCTTGAACGGCAGCACTTTCCACCGCCTCCAGGCTGGCTTGGATCAGAAAGTCGGTGCTGTCCGTGGCCGAGTTCATGCCGTGGATGGCCAGGACGTTGTCCCCCCGATGGAGCAGGGGCAATCCCTGTGACACATCGAACACTTCCGCGTCGTCGCCTTCGTGGGTGCCATAGGACCCGCAGTTCCACGTCGGCTCGCCCTGGAACAAAGCCCGCCGGATCTCCACGCCGTTGAGGTAGGCCACAAATCCGTCGTCATAGCGAATCCTGAGAGTCATGTGGTCGAATCTCGCCGGATCGACATCCAGATGGAATGGGATGCGAACGTAACAGGTCCTGTTGTGCCCGTACATCTCCGCATGGAGGTCCAATCCGATCAGCGATTCATAGCCGCCGCTGTGCTCGTATCCCACGCCCCCTGGACTGCCGCCGGCGAACGACCAGGATGAGTCGTTGAAGGAGGAGCCTCCCTTCCACGCCTCGTCAATGGGGTATGAAGGGACCAGAGCGCGTTTGGGCAACTCGGGCCAAACCAGCGTATGGACGGCGATGACGCGGGCTCCCTTGGCCGGCTGGCGGGGATCCGTGCCGTCGAGAGTGTACCAGACGACGCCCGACTCGGCCTGCAAGGCCAGTTCGCTGCCGATCTTGACCGCACCCCCATGTTGGGGGGCTCCATTGACCAGGAACGTGGGGGGATCGTCATCCGGATACAGTCCCCGAGACCTGAACTGCTCGATGACAATCCCCGTCCGGCCGGGGAAGTATTCGTCGAGGACGCGGTCTCTGGCCGCTGTCCAGTGATCGTTCCGCGTATACAGGGAGTACGGGCCCCACTCATAGGGGTACACATCCCGGCGGTAATCCCCCCAGCGGGCGGATTCGGCGATGACCGCCAGTTCGATCCGGTCGCCGCACTGAAGCCATCGTTCGGCGTTGCGTTGGGCGGTCAGGACACCTCCGCCGAACAGGTGCTCCTGGACGCGGTCTGCGAACCGAACGCGGAATTCCTCGATATCGTCCAGGTAGTCGAACAGGCCGGTGGGATCCGGATCGGGACCGATGGTGTTCTGGTTGCTGTTCTCCAGCGTTCGTTCCACGTCCTGGGTGTAAAACCGCCACGGCCTGTTGTCCGGCCCGCCTCCGACGGCCCGCCAGTGTCCACTCGGCCGAAGGTTCTGTGTCGCGGCAAATCCGTTCAGGATCGACCAGTCGATGAACTCGTCTACGTCAAGTACCCTGCAAATCCTGTCCCAGTCGCGACCTGCGACGGTGGCTTGCAGCCCGAGCCAGGCTGCCGCCGTGCCGTGGAGCAACCGGCCCGGCTCGGAGTCGACGCGGGTGGGATCGCCTTCCACTGCGTCGAGCCCATCGGGATCGCCCCCATGGTAGCGAGCATAATGATCGGCGTCCGCCTGTTCGCCCAGGTCGTACAGGCCCCAATAGATGCCGTTGAGATAGAGGTGGACGTAGAGGCCTCTGCCGGCGTCCGTCTGGCCCATCTCGGACAGGGAGTCCCGCATCCACCGGTCCCGCATGTACACGGCTCGGCGTCGCTGATCGACCGCCCAGTGAAGCCAACTGTTGG
>JAAYVJ010000622.1 GCA_012517265.1 Planctomycetota bacterium
CAGATGACCGAGAAGGAGGCTCGCAAGTCATTTCTGACAGAGCCTTATGACCAGGGGGTACGTTTGACGCATTGTGGGGTACCAGCGGAGAGATGACAGACTCGCGGGGTTGTTCCCTCTCTCCGCTGGCACCCGGCTAAGCGATAAACGCCCTTGGTTCCGGCCGAAGGCTCGGCTGGCGTTCATCCGTGTGAATCCGTGTCGAGGGTTTTGCCGTCCTGCGTCTTCTGTCCTCCGTCCTGTGCCTTTCGGATCGCTTCGATCTCCCGGAGTCTCTGCTCCCGTTCTTCGGGGAAGTTCAGCATGGCGTAGTCGCCGAAGAGTTCGATCGCTTTGCGGTCGCGAACCCGGGCCGCTTCTTGCGGCGTGTCGAACGGGCTGAGGTTCGTGACTTCGCCTTTGCACATGATCTTGATGCACCATTTGCCCGGCGGCCGCCGGCAGGGATAGACGCCGATGTACTCCGAGCCGGCCCCCGCGGCCTTGCGGCGTCTCTTGTTCCAGGCGTTTTCGAGCTTCGTGCACAGGCGCAGGTTCTCCCGTCGGTTGTCCAGGCCGTTGCCGTTGGCGTGGTCGACGACCATGCCCTTCGGCGGATTCATGATGAACTGGTGCATGCGAATCGTCCGGCCGTGGGCCCGGCGCTGGGCATACCACTGGAGGCCGACGCAGTCCGCGCACCATTTGTACCGGTTGACCCGCTCGAAGTCCACGGCGTCGACCGTCGCGACCTTCTTTCGCGTCAGCGGGATCGTGCAGACCGCAAGGCCTCTCTGGTCGCCCACGTCGATCCGCTCGACCGGGTCGGGCTTCGGTCGGAAGTTGCGGCAGCGGCTGCACGCCGGGACGCCGAGGATGTCGCCCTGGGCGTCCGGGTGGTTCGTGCACAAGAGCAGCCCCGACCAGCGGGACAGGATCAGGCGAAGCCACCGGCCGGTGGGACGCCGGGCGTAGACGCAGCGGGAGCAGCGGGCCGCTCGGGCCGTGACCCGTGGCCCGCAGGGCGTGACCCGTGACTCGTGGCCCGTGACCCGGGGGAGGCGATCCGTGCCCTGTGACTCGTGGTCCGTGACTAGTGGACGGCCTCCGCCCTCCAGCTTTCGTTCTTCGTCCTGCATCTTCATGTCCGCACCTCTCGCTTTGTGCCGTCGTCCGCTTCTTTTCTGACTTCACACTTCACACTTCAAACATCGAACTTCGCGTTCAACCCGGCCCACTTGGGCCTTCCGAGGGCCCGCGGAACGACACAACGTCCCTCTACCCTTGCCCGATGTTGCACGAATTTGACGAAAAATCCGCGTTTGGCGCGGGGGCGAAATCGCGGTAAGTCCTCGCCGGGACGGGAATAAAAAAAATTGTGGTCCGAGGGCGTTTTGGGGCGCAAGGATGTTGCACGAATTTTGCTATTCACACCGCAAGACCGGAGATTCACCACGAAGGCACAGAGGACCCATCGCGGCCTCCGGCCGCAACCCAAAGACGTACTCACACGAAGGCACGAAGCCACAAAGAGGAAAGGGGAAATAGCCCCCCCAACTTCGTGGCTTTGTGGCTCTGTGTGAGAATCCCGCATCAAAAACAAGGTTTCGAAGGATTGTAGTACAGAGAATCTCGTAGGGGCGACGCATGCGTCGCCCGCACATGGGGGAAGAACGCCTCATGGCGTCACTGCAAACGCAGATGCGAACCTCGTGGGGGGCGGGTCCCCGTGCCCGCCCTGTTGCCCCCGGCATCAGCCTGGACGCGGGAGGGCAACCACGGGGGGTCGCCCCTACCGGCCGGCGCGAAAAAATGATGTCCCCGGCGTGGAATCCGCGTAACATGGGGGTGCGGCGAACACCTGTTTCTGTGACGAGCGGAATTCCGCAGAATGGAAATCAGGCCTACTCTCCATTTTGCGGAATCCTACTGACGACATGAGCGAATTCACAGACACAATCGAACTGGTCCGGCGGGCACAACAGGGCCGCCCGGAGGCGAGGGGCGATCTGGTTCGGATCGTCGAGCCCCGCCTGGCGGAGTACGTCGGGCGTCTGACCCTGGACCGCGACCTGACCACGGACATCGTGCAGGAGAGTATCGCCGAAATGCTCAAGATCTTCGACAGTCTCAAGGACCCCCAGCGATTCTGGTGCTGGATCTACACGATCACGCTGAACAAGCTGCGGGCGCACTATCGCAGACGATGGCGGCACAAGGAGACGCCGCTGTCGGAGGTGCAGCAGGACTGGCTCGAGGCCAAGGACCAGGACGTGCTGGCGGACCTCGTGGCCCGGGAGCTCAAGCAGATCGTGGTCTGCGCGGTTGGCGAGCTGGAGCCCCGCCAGCGGGCGGTGCTGGTCATGCGGTGCTACGAGCAGATGTCGTATGGGCAGATCAGCCGGGCCATGGGCTGCACGCAACTGGGGGCGAGGGCCCTTTTCTACCGGGCCAAGAAGAGCATGGCCAAGCTGCTCAACGCGCACGGGATCGACAAGGGGGCGCTGCCGGTGGCGCTGCTGATCTTCGGCAAGCTCAGCGCCACGAGCGAGGCCGCGATTTCGGGCGTTTCGATCACCGCCTCGGCGCTGCGGGTCGGGCCCTGGGGGACGCTCGCGGCAATGGCGGCGCGGCATGCCGTGCTGACGGCGGCGCTGGGCGCCGCGGCGGTCGCGGGCGGCGGCGCGATGATGGTCGCGGCGGGCAGGGCGGAGGACGGCCCGCCTGCGGCCATCGCGATGGCGTCGGCGCCGCAGGCCGGAGCGGTGTCTCAGGGAAGTTCGTGCTGGTATTACTACCCGCCGGGCTTGGGCGAGGCGGTGATGGTCCGCACGGGCGGGCGAGCCATCGCCTACAGCCAGTGGCTCGGGAAAGAGCAGGCGAACTACTATCGCCGGGGCGACACGATCCGGATTCGCAACCACCGGCAGTTCGCGCCGGACCTGTCGGTCTGGCGGCTGCCGACGGACAAGCCGGAACTGCGGAGCTTCCTGCAGGCCCAGGACGGATGGAGTTGCGACCTGGACTATGCGGCCCCGAGCCGGCGTGGAATGCTCGTGGCGGTGGACAAGGCCCAGGGCGACCGGCTTCGCCAGGCGGCGCTCAACTACGACGTGTCGGTGGAGGACTATTTCCGGCACGACTGGTCCGCAGCCACGACGGTCGTGGACGAGCGGGACGAATTGCATCGGCAGGGTTGGACCTGGTTCGAAGTGACCGGGCAGATCGAGGGCAGGCAGGTCTCAGGCTGCGGCCGATTGCCCTTCGTCGCCGCGGCGGCGGGAGACCACGGGCCGTGGCTGAGCCTGACGGTGGGCGAGGAGACGATCTCGCAGGCGGGGGCGAGGCTCTTCGAGGGTCTCGGCCGGCCGTGGACCGGGCTGCACACGATCGACACGATCCGGCGCGACGCGGCGGCCGCGAAGATCCCCTTCGCCACGAGCCGATTGCCCGACGGCAAGCGAGTCGAGATCGCACTCGACGGCC
>JAAYVJ010000623.1 GCA_012517265.1 Planctomycetota bacterium
CCCGCCTTTTTTGTTGGTGAGGATGTTCGTTTCTTGGAGGCATCGTCATGTGGAGATTCTGTGAGCGGGAGAAAGCAGCGGGAGCGGCACTGATGATCCTGGCCTTGCTGGGCGCGGCGGCCTCGGGTGCGCCGCCTCTGCCGACGCATCAGGTGGAGGGCAACAGCGGCGTGTTCATCACGCCGACGGCGTATTTCGCCAATCCGGCCGAACCGAACGAGGTCGTCGGCAAGCCGAGCGTCTCGGGCACCTACGCCGACATCGGGAAGAAAGACTTCGAGGCGTTCGTCATCACGCAAAACCTCTGGAGCCGGATCGAACTGGGTTACGCGGTCGAGCGGATCGGCCTGGGCGAGTGGCCCGGCCTCGTGCGGGACGCCACGGGCCTGCGCGTCCAGGACGACGCGTTTCTGCACAACTTCAACGCGCGGGTCCTGGCGATCAAAGAGGGCGCGTTCAACCACGTTTGGATACCTGCCGTGTCGTTGGGCGTCCATTACAAGTGGAACCAGGACCATGACGACATCGACGACCAATTGAACGGAACCTGTGAGGCGCTCGGCGTGGATCACGACAGTGGCGTGGAGTTCACCCTCACGGCCACCAAGATGATCGCCAAACTGCTTCCACGTCCTTTGATCGTCTCGGCGGGCCTTCGCAACGGCGACGCCATCCACACCGGCCTGCTCGGCTTCGCCGGCGAGCGGCGCACCACGGTCGAGGGCAGCGTGATCTGCCTGCTCACCGACAAGTTCCTGATCGCGGGCGAGTATCGACAGAAACCCGAGTTGTGCGACGAGGCCCCCGGCCTGGTCAAGTCCGAGGACGACTGGTGGGACATCTGCCTGGGGTACATCGTCAACGACCGCATCACCGTGGCGGGCGGCTACGCCAATTTCGGGGACATTCTGAACGACCGCGAGGACAGCGTCTGGGCCGTGCAGGTGAAATACGAATTCTAAGGGAGATCTCGCATGAAGAGCATCAGCGGTGTCGGATTGAAGGAAGTGCAGGGGGTCTACAGCGGAGCCGAGGGCCGGCTGTGGGAACTGATCATGGGCGAGCAGATCCACATCGGAGGACTGACGTCCTCGATGGACTTGGCCGAGCAGGCGGGCATCAAGGCCGGGACCCAGGGCGTCGATCTGTGCTGCTGCAGCGGCGCAGGGATGCGGTTCCTCGTCCGCTTTCGCAACGTGGCGGGGATGATGGGCGTGGACGCCACCGAAGCGATGGTCGAATTGGGCAAACAGCGATGCCAACAAGCGGGTCTGGCCGATAAGATCCGGTTCACGCTGGCCGACGTGTGCAACAGCGGGCTCAAAGCCAACAGCGCCGACTTCGTATGGGGCGAGGACGCCTGGTGTTACGTCGCGGACAAGACCACCCTGATCGCCGAGGCGGCCAGGATCGTCCGGCCGGGCGGCGTCATCGCGTTCACCGACTGGGTCGAAGGCGACGGTCTGTCGCAGACCGAAGCCGAACGATTCCTGCGATTCATGAAGTTCCCCAGCCTCCAGAGCATCGGGGGCTACCGCGACCTGCTCAAGGCCAGCGGCTGCGAAGTGACCGCCGACAGGAACACCGGCCGGTTCGGGCCCTACATGGACCTGTACTTGAACATGCTGGGCATGCAGTTGACGTACGATGCCCTGCAGCTTATAGGTTTCGACCAGAGCCTCATGCAGACCATGGCGGCGGAGATGGCGTTCATCCAGCAGTTGGCCCACGCCGGGAAAATCGCCCAGGGCCTGTTCGTGGCGAAGAAGAAAGGGTAAGAGATAGACTCACCACGGAGGCATGGAGAACATGGAGAAGACGATGGATGTTCGGGCTGGGATGCGAACTCTCAATCCGAATCAAACACCCTCAATCCCACATCTCTTCTCTGTGACCTCTGTGTCTCTGTGGTGAGCTTTTGAAAAGGTGTGTTATGGGAAAGTGCTGTGGCAACAGCGATGTGACAATCGATCCGACGGATCCGTGCCACCCGCCGCAAGTGTCGTGCGGGTCGAAGGGCGGGTCGGCGTCCCAGGCCGCGACCTGTCCGCTCACCTGGTTCGAACGGATGATCCCGAACTGCCTGGAGTATGCGAAGGACGCCAAGGCCAAGGGCAGGCGGATCGTCGGCATCATGTGCGAGTACACGCCGAGGGAACTGATCATGGCGGCGGGCGCGATACCCGTCTGCCTGTGCGGCGGCTCGGCCGAGACGATCGGCCCGGCGGAGGAGCACCTCCCGGCCAACCTGTGTCCGCTGATCAAGTCCACATACGGCTACCACGTCCAGAAGGCAAATCCTCTCCTGGAGATGGCGGACATGATCGTGGCCGAGACCACCTGTGACGGCAAGAAGAAGATGTACGAGCTGATGGCGCAGACGCGGCCGATGCACGTGCTGGAGCTGCCGCAGAAGCCGGACGACGCCGACGCGATGGCGCACTGGGTCAGCGAGCTTCGCAAGCTCAAGGCCAGACTCGAACAGGCGTTCAACGTGACGATCACCGACGAGACGATCCGCAAGGCGATCGGCACGATGAACCGGGAGCGGTCCCTCCGGCGGCGATTGGCGGGATTGATGAAGGCGGATCATCCGCCGCTGACCGGCCGGCAATTGCTCCAATACAAGAGCAGCATCTCCGGCATCTGCGCCGACTTCGCGCAGTACGAAAAGGCATTGGAGATGTACGCAGCCAAGCCGCCCGCGACCAATTCGAAAGTGCGGGTGCTCATGACGGGCGTCCCCATGGCCCACGGCGCCGAACGGGTGCTGGATCTCATCGAATCGCACGGCGGCCTCGTGGTCGCGACAGACAACTGCACAGGCCTCAAGCCGATCCTTGAGGACGTGGATGAAGCCGCATCCGATCCGATCGTCGCGATGGCGGAGAAGTACTTCCGCCTGCCGTGCTCGGTGATGACGAAGAACACGCGCCGATTCGACGTGTTGCGGGACATGGCGAGGGAATACAAGGCTCAATGCGTGGTCGATCTGATCTGGCAGGCCTGCCTGACGTATGACGTGGAGTCGTTCTTCGTCAAGCAACTGGCGGAAAAGGAACTCGGCCTGCCGTACCTGCGGATCGAAACGGACTATTCGCCCTCCGATTCCGCGAGGATCGCGTTGCGCGTTGAAGCGTTGTTCGAAACCGTTGGACAAAGGGCGTGCGGCCAAGCATGAGAAAATCACGGAACATGACCAGACCGGACGTCGGCAGCGGCCTGGGCCACGCCGACATCCCTGGGGGCTCTGCCCCCAGTCCCCCGACATTTTGCGCTTTGGGCCAGCAACATGGAAAGGGGGACGAATTGCACAGTCGCTCCGGCTGGGCACTCTGGTCGTGCGAATGTCCTGGAACCCACGCCTGTCAGTGCCACAAGGTCCGCCCTCCGAAGTGCGTTCTTCTGATGCTGCCGGCCTCAGGCACCGGGCTCTTCCCACTACCATGCCATTGGCCCAGAGCGCAAAATGCCGGGGGTTCGGGGGCAGAGCCCCTGAAATCGACGGCGGACTTGCAGCCCCCTTGTGTTGTCGATATTGTTGCCTGGCGAGGATTGCGGGCATCGGAGCGGCGATGAAAACCATCGTGTACTCGTGTCCCTACGTGCCGGCCGAGTGGATCGCGGCTCATGGCTTGCTGCCCAGGCGACTGGTCCCGCTACCGGCCGAAGGCGCCTCCATCGCGCCTCGCGCGGAAGGCCTGTGTCCCTACGCCCGCGC
>JAAYVJ010000098.1 GCA_012517265.1 Planctomycetota bacterium
ATGCACGCCCGAGCGGGTTTCGCCATGAACCGTCGTGCGGCGACCGACGGCGGGTATTCCATCGCCCCCAATTCGGATGGCCCCGTTGATCACGATGTCCCTGTGCTTCAGGTGAAGGGGGCCGACGGCGCCGTGCGAACGCTGCTGTTCGGGTACGCATGCCACAACACGACGCTGAGCGACTACGAATTCTGCGGAGACTATGCCGGCTTTGCCCAGGAATACGTGGAGCAGACGCACCCCGGGACCACGGCGATGTTCATGATCGGCTGCGGCGGGGACCAGAACCCGACCCCTCGCCGCACAATGGAGTGGGCCCGGCAGCACGGACGGGCCTTGGCCAATGCGGTGGAGGCGGCCCTGGTCTCCAGGAGCCGGCCTGTGCGGGGGCCGTTGGGAGTCGCTCTCGATGAAGTGATGCTGGAACTGGCCCAGCCTGCGGTGGAGACAGTCAAGCAGCGGGCGGCCTCGGGCGACAAGTACACCAAGCGGCATGCGGAAATGGTGCTGGCGGAACTGGAAAAGAACGGCCGTGTGGACACCACCTATCCGTATCTCGTCCAGGTCGTTCGGTTCGGCGACGATTTGACGATGATCGGGTTGGCGGGCGAGGTGGTCGTCGACTACTCGATTCGTTTGAAGGCCGAGCTTGCTGAGACGCCCGTCTGGGTGGCCGGCTACACCAACGAAGTCTTCGGCTATGTGCCCTCCGAGCGTGTCCTGCGCGAGGGCGGCTATGAAGCGGAGGGAGCGATCGTATACTACGGCACGATGCCGACGCCTTTTCTGCCGTCGGTCGAGAATCGGATCGTGGACAAGGTTCATGAACTGGTGAAACAGGTGCGAAGCGGTAAGTGAGAAGGTTGAAGTCAGAGCGGGAGTGCTGCGCATGAATCGTACGCTGTATCTTGCATCTCTGGTCGTTTGTGTTCAGATGGTCGCAACTCCGGCCTCGGGCGGACTGGTCGCGAGGATTCACGATTCGGGTTTCGCCCAGGCGCACGACACCTACAACGGCATGGGCACGGCCAGCGACGGGCGGATCTTCTATGTGCTCTCTTCGGAGAAATATGACGTCGGCGCCCAGATGTACTGCTACGATCCGGCTACGGACAAGATCGAACACGTGGGGGACGTCACCGAAGCCTGCGGCGAGAAGGACGCCAAGACGGTTGTCCAGGGCAAGTCGCACGTGCCTTTCGTTGAGCGAGAGGGCAAGCTCTACTTCGCCACCCACGTCGGTTGGTACAGCATCATCGACGGCATGGAGAAGATCGGCATTCCGCCGCAGGGTTGGAAACCGTATCCGGGCGGACACTTCCTCGCGTATGACATGGCGGCCAGGAAGTTCGAGGATCTGGCCACGGCTCCGCGAGGCGAAGGCATCCTTACCATGACGATGGACGTCAAACGGGGGCGGCTCTATGGCCTTACGTGGCCCGGCGGTAGTTTCCTTCGCTACGATCTGGGGAAGAAGGAGTTGAAGGATCTCGGCCCGGTCTCCCGGCAGGGAGAGAACGGCAAGGGCGAGCAGTATCGAACACTGTGTCGCTCGTTCGTGGTCGATCCGCACGACGGCAGCGTCTACTACACCGTCGGCGACGGTGAGATCTTCCGCTATCGCTACGATAGAGATGCGATCGAGGTCGTGACCGGTGACGACATGCGAAAGGACTACTTTGGGTTCTACGACCCGACGTCGGCCGGCCACATGGCCTACAACTGGCGGCAGACGGTCTGGTACGAGCCCGAGAAGGCGATCTACGGCGTCCACGGCAATTCCGGATACCTGTTCCGGTTCGACCCCCGTGTGCCGGAAGTGCAGATCGTCGACCGCATCACATCCTTGCCCTCCAAGCGAAGCGGCATGTTCGACCAGTTCAGCTACGGCTATCTGGGCTTCACCCTTGGACCCGACGGCAAGACGCTGTACTACCTGACCGGCGGGCCCATCTATGTTGATGGAAAGCGGCTCGCGGGCAAGTCCAAGACCGCGATGGGCGAGTCGAAGGGACTCGAAAACCTCCACCTGATCACCTACGACATTCCGGCCGGCAAGTACACGGACCACGGCCCGATCTTCTACGAGGACGGCAGGCGGCCGTATTACGTCAACTCGATCGCGGTCGGCAAGGACGGCACGGTCTACTGTCTGGCCCGGGTCAACGATGCGAAACCGCCGAAGACCGATTTGATCAGTATCCGCAAGTGAAAGGACGAGAAATGAACAAGCACAGCATGACGCGACGACAATTCATGGGCGCGGCCTCGGCCGGCACGCTTGCGGCGATCGGCTCGCGGACGATGCCCGCGTTCGGGGGACTGGGAACGAGCGCCGGCAAGCTGGCGATCCAGGGCGGCACGCCCGTCCGGGCGAGACCCTGGCCGAACTGGCCCGTGTGGGACAAGGCCGCGGAGGAACCCGTCCTGTCGATCCTCCGCAGCGGGAACTGGTATCGAGGGCAGGGCAAGACCGTCACGCAGTTCGAAGAAGCGTACGCCAAGCTGCTCGGCGTGAAGCGATGCGTCGCCATGTGCAACGGGACCAATTCCCTCCTGACGGCTCTGCGTATGCTCGACATCGGCGTTGGCGACGAGGTGATCGTGTCCCCGTACACCTTCATCGCCACCTATAACGTGGTGCTGGAGTCCTGCGCGTTGCCGGTCTTCGCGGACACCGATCCCGAGACGTTCCAGATCAACCCCGACAAGATCGAGGAGCGAATCACCGAAAACACCAGGGCGATTCTGCCCGTGCACATCCTGGGTATCCCGGCCAACATGGATCGCATCACCGAGATCGCCAAGAAACACAATCTCAAGGTGATC
This sequence comes from Planctomycetota bacterium, assembly GCA_012517265.1. GTDB lineage: Bacteria > Planctomycetota > Phycisphaerae > Sedimentisphaerales > Anaerobacaceae > PLanc-01. Next base: position 2,830 of record JAAYVJ010000098.1, read on the forward strand.
GAGGACGCCTGCCAGGCGTGGCTCGCCCAGTGGCGAGGCAAATGCTGCGGCACGATCGGCGACCTGGGGTGCTTCAGCTTCCAGAATTCCAAGCATCTGCCGGCCGGCGAAGGCGGCGCGGTGGTCGGCAATGACGAGGAGTTGATGGACAGGGTGCACTCGTATCACAACTGCGGACGCCCCTACGGCAGCATGCCCAAGACCAGCGGCTACCCGATCAGCGGGAATAACCGGCGGATGACCGAGTACCAGGCTGCGATTCTGCTCAACCAGATGAAGCGGATTGAGGCCGACACCGAGTTGCGATGGGCGAACGGTCAATACCTGACCTCGAAGATCAAGGACATCCCGGGCATCGTCCCGCACAGGCTGTACGAGGGCGTGACGCGGGCGGTCTATCACCTCTACCCGTTCCGCTATCTCAAGGAACACTTCAACAACGTCCCTCGCGAGAAGTTCATGGCGGCTCTCAGCGCCGAAGGCATTCCGTGCAGTGGCGGGTATGGTCCCCAGTACAACGACGGCCTGATGGAGGCAACCCTGAAATCCAAGAATTTCCAGCGGGCGTTCCCCAAGGCCCGACTCGACCGCTATCGGGAAGAGCTGCACTATCCCGACAACGACCGCCTCTGCCAGGAGGCGGTGTGGATCAGCCAGAACATGCTGCTGGCCGGCAAGCAGGACATGGACGACATCGCCAACGCGATCGCCAAGATCTACGAGAACCGGGACAAACTGGCATGACGTTCATCGGGGCGGCGCATGCGTCGCCCGAGCAGGGAAAGCTAACCAATCCGGCGTCGCTGAGAACCGCTCGACGCCTGGGTTCTATGCATAGCTGAAGGATTCGATTCTGATGAAACGACGACTGTGGTCTGCCCTGTGTCTGCTGACGATCCTTGCGGTCCGTGTGAACGCGGCGGGGGCGTCGCTCCCATCCTGTTGTCCCCCGCTCGACGCGGCGGCGAAGGCGCTGGCCGAGAAGCAGTTCGACGCGGCCGCCACGGGATTTGGCGCCGTCGCGGCGGATGCGTCCACCCCGGCGTTCGTTCGCGGCCTGGCCCTCCTGGGTTCGGCCCAGACGGCAACGGCCCGTCGCGACGCAGCGGCTGCGACCGCGGCTTGGCAGCGCCTGGCTGCGGATGCCACGGTCCCGCCGTTGTACAGGGACATCGCTCAGAGGCAGCTCGCCGAGGCGGAACGCCGCAAGCAAGGTTTGCCCGGTCGCGACCCTGCCGCTTACCGGGTGAAGCTGCCGTCACTGCCGGAGCCTTCTGTCGTGCTCCACGTCTCCCCGACGGGAAACGACCAGAACGACGGCTCCGAATCCAAGCCGTTCCGGACTGTGGAGCGGGCGAGAAACGCCGTGCGGGACTTGATGAGGAAGAGCCCCCTCCCCAGGGGCGGCGCCAAGATCCTCATCGCCGGCGGGGAATACTCTGCGAGAGAGCCGCTGACGTTGACGACGGTGGATTCGGGGACCGCCGAAGCACCGGTGGTCTACCAGGCCGAGCCCGGGCAGACGCCCGTCTTTCGGGGCGGGGTGCGAGTTGCCGGATGGAAATCGATCGCTGACGCCCAGATGCGGGAGAAACTCGATCCTTCCGTTCGCGACCGCGTCCTTCAGGCGGACGTGAAGGCGCTGGGCGTGACCGACCTGGGCGATGCGACGGACCTGCGTCGTCGGCCGGAATTGTTCGTCGACGGCGTGCCGCAGACGCTCGCCCGCTGGCCGAACGAGGGCTTCGTCAAGACCGGCGAGATTCTCGGTGCGGACACTTTCACCCAGTGGGGCATCCAGGGCTGCAAGGACGGCAAGTTCCAGTACGTCGAGGACCGCCCGAGCCGCTGGTTGGATGAGCCGGATGCGCGGCTCTACGGCTACTGGTTCTGGGACTGGTACGAGGAGTACCAGAAGGTCTCGCAGATCGACGCCGGCGCGAGGGCGTTCACGCTGGCCAAGCCGTACTCCAATTACGGCTACCGCAAGGACCAGCGATATTACGCGACGAACCTCTTTCGCGAGATCGATTCGCCGGGCGAATGGTACCTCGACCGGCGGACCGGCGTACTCTACTGGCTCCCGCCCGACGGCGTCGATGCCTCGAAGGTCGAGACGGTCCTGAGCGTGATGGATCGGCCTTTCATCACGATGAGCGACGTCAACCATGTGACGATCCTCGGCCTGACGTTCCAGGAAGGGCGCGGCGACGCAGTCCACATCGCGCGCGGAGCCGATTGCCTCATCGCCGGCTGCACGCTCCGGCGGCTGGGCGGCGACGCGATCGTCATCGACGGCGGCCTTCGTCACGGCATCTTCGGCTGCACGATGGACACGCTCGGCTGCGGCGGGGCCCGCGTGGCCGGCGGCGACCGCAAGACACTCACGCCCGGCGGGCATTTCGTCGAGAACTGCACCGTCTCCAACATCTCGCGGCTCAAACGCACGTACACGCCTGCCGTCCACCTCGACGGCTGCGGCAATCGCATCGCCCACAACCTCTTCGAACGGATGCCGTCGTCGGCGATGCGGATCGAGGGCAACGACCACCTGATCGAACTGAACGTCGTCCGCAACGTCGTGCAGGAGTCCGACGACCAGGGCGGGATCGACATGTTCGGCAATCCGCTCTATCGCGGCGTCGTCATTCGGTGGAACCGCTGGAGCGACATCGTCGGCGGCACCCACTGCGGCGCGGCGGGCATTCGCCTGGACGACATGATCTCCGGCATCACGCTTCACGGCAATCTCTTCGAACGTTGCGGCGCCGCGCTGTTCGGGGGCGTCCAGATCCACGGCGGCAAGGAGAACCTCGTCGACGGCAACGTCTTCATCGACTGCTTCGCCGGGGTGAGCTTCAGCCGGTGGGGCGAGAAACGCTGGCTGGAGTCCATCGAGCAATTCCTCCCGCAAGCGAATCGGGAGCCCTATGCGACGCGGTATCCGGACCTTGCAGGCATCAAGAAGGATGCGGATGTGAGCTTCATCAGCCGAAATCTCTTCGCCCACTGCCAAAGCGTCTTCCTGCGCGACGGCGGCATAGAGAAGGCGGCCCTCAACACGGTGTCAGACCAATCCGTCGATCCGCGAGTCGTGTGCGAAGAGCTGCTTCTGTCGGCCCCGCTGCCGCTGGACGAAATGGGCCCGTACGAGCATCCGTGGCGTCGTTAGAAGCGTCGCGAAAGGCGGACGCCGTCGCTACTTGGTCCGAATCCGCAGAACGGTGAGCGATCTGGCCGGGAACCTGTAGGGGAATTCGTCGTCGGCCGCATCGATTGTGTTCTCTGTCGGCACGACGCGGTGAGGCTCGTCGAGGCTGTTGTTGTCCGACAGGTCCTCCGACGTCAGGACGGTAACCGTTGCCTTCGGTTTGACGCTGTCCAGGCCTTGCAGGGTCAGCCTCGCGGCGACCGGCTCAGCGGCGGTGTTGATCGCCTTGATGACCAAGTCGCCATTTGCTTCGTCCCGGCCTGCCGTGGCGTAGAAGTGCTCCGTCGCGGGGGCGGTTGCGTCGTGAATCAGCGCCCCGTCGAGACAGCAGCGGATGCGATTGCCGGCGAGTTCGACTTTGACGTCGTACCAGCGATCGGTCTCGATGCGACCCCGCACGGTGCGGCCGACCGGGCTCTGATTGAGCTCGATGGCGTGCTGGGTGTTGCCCCAGCCGCCCAGGTTCCACCAGAACTTGGTCTGATCCTTGCGGCCGAAGACGACGAGGAATCCCTCCGGGCCGCTGATCTTGCGGGCCTTCAGGGTCAGCGTATAGTCGGACCATGTCTCGTCGCCGAAGTAGCTCAGACCCACGGTGTGGGCGCTCTGGCGATAGACGCCGTCCTGAATGCTCCACCGCCCGCCGTCCTGTGTCCAATCCGCGGCGCCCTGCGTGAAGTCTGAGGCGTAGAGTACCTTGCCGTCCTTCTCTACGCGAATGTCCTTGAACTCGGCGGAGGTGTTCCACGTGCCCACGCCGATCGCGCCGGCGATCGCGGCCGGCTTGGTGGCCTCCACCTTGACATCTGTGGCCACCGTGTAGCTCGGACGGTTCAGGCCGAAGAGTTTCCACAGATAGTAGGAGACCGTGCCGAAGACCCGTGTGCCGTCGTGGTAGATCATGCCGTGCCAGTCCCAGGTTCGCCCGTCGACGTGGGCCAGCAAAGGGGCGTAGGACACCATCTGCACCGCGTCGGCGTTGCGCTCGCAGCCCATGAGAAACGCCCCCTCGGCCAGCGCGGCCAGGAGGTTGCCTCGGATGGGGCCGCCGTCCTGGCTGGTCACGGCCACCTCGCCCAGGTACAGGGGGGCCTGGCTGCGGTCGCGATTGTCGTATTCGTTGAAGCGGTTGAGGAACCAGGCGGGATTGTTGTAGTAGTGGCGATCGGCGATTTGATAGAGCTCGGACGGCATGCGATAGTAGGATAGGTCGGCCAGGTAGACGAGGTCGGGGTACTTGGCCTTCATCGCGTCGTAGATGAACCGGTAGCGTTCCTCGTAGGCCTTCTCGGCGTTTTCGTTGCCGATCTCGACGTACTTCAGATTGAATGGCCGGGGCCGCCCGGCCTGGGCGCGAAGCGATCCCCACTTGGAGTCCGTCGGGCCGTTGGCGTACTCGACCACGTCCAGGAAGTTGTCCCGGACCCAGCCCATTTCCTCCATGGGTACGTTCTCCATCTGGCGGAAGATGCAGGTCTGGCCGCAGAAACCCACCCACAGGGGCTCGGCGCCGAGGTCTTCGCAGAACTGGAAGTACTCGTGCAGTCCCATGCCGTGCGTGAAGCGGTAGTTCCAGGGGCCCCAGCACTCCTGGCGGGTCTCGACCGGGCCGACCGTGCGTTTCCAGTTGTAGGCCGTCTCGACGGTGCCGCCCTCGACGACGCAGCCGCCGGGGAAGCGGACGAAGCCGGGCTTCAAGTCCGCGATCATCTGGGCGATGTCCGGCCGCAGGCCGTTGGGCCGGCCCTTCCAGGTCGTCTCGGGAAACAGCGACACGAAGTCCAGCCAGACCGTGCCCTCGGCGCCGGCCAGGATGACCAGCCGGGCTTTGGATTCCGTAGCCGATGCGGTGAGCGTCGCCTTGAATTGTTTCCAGACGGCGTCAATGCCTTGTATCTCCGCCGCATCGGAGAGAGGCTTCCCATCGCTGTCTTCGAGACGCACCGAGAGCGGCCCATTGAATACGCCTTCCCCTCTGACGTAGAGCGACAGGTTGTACTTCTGGCCTTGCCTGAGGCCGATGCCGAAGAAGCCCGTGTTCGCGACGCCAAGACGACCACCGGCGGCGTCTTCGACATCCAGACGGAGGCAATGGCAGGATTGCTCGGTGA
>JAAYVJ010000624.1 GCA_012517265.1 Planctomycetota bacterium
CTGGAATGCGGTCGAGGAGACGAAGGACTACCGCGACGCGGTTGAGGATGTGTCTGCAGCCGCCCGGACGCTGCTGGCGGCGACAGAGTCGCTCGGATTGGACCTCTCGGTCGTGGGCTACTCCTTTGGAGCCGCCACGGGCATGCTCTTCGCCCACCGCGACAGCCGGGTGTGGAAGATGGTGGCGGTGGCTCCGCCGCTGGGCAAGGTCTCTTTCGCGTTTCTCTCGGATTGCCGCAAACCCAGCCTCCATCTCGTCGGAAGGAAGGACTTCCTGTATTCGGACGAGAGGATCACGGCATTTCGCCGATCCGTTGGACTCGCGGCCCAAGTTGTGGTGCTTGACGACGCGGACCACTTCTTCCGGGGCGATGAGGATCTGGTTGTACAACGAATTGAGGAATACCTGCGTGGTTTGCCAACTGTATAGGATGAGGACATGAGCCTAGGTCTTGAGAAGAAACCCGAGATTCTGGCGCCCGCCGGCACGTTGGAGGCGGTGCAGCAGGTTATCGACGCCGGGGCCGACGCCGTCTATGTCGGCGGCAAGGGCCTGAACATGCGGCAGCATCGAGCCAGCTACAATCTGACCGAGCCGCAGATCGCCGAGGCCATCGAATTCGTTCACAGCCGCGGCAAGAAGCTGTACTTCACGCTCAACAGCCTGATCCTCGATTCCCAGATTGGTCAGTTGCGTCGCACACTTTCCATGCTTGGCCGTGTGGGACCCGACGCCATTATCGTCCAGGACTTGGCCGTGGCGAGTCTGGCGCGCGAAATCTGCGTGCAGATTCCGCTGCACGCCAGCACGATGATGAACGTCCACAACGCCGAGACCGCTCTGACGCTGAAGATGATGGGATTCGCCAGGATCATCCCCTCGCGGGACATCCCGCTGCACGAGATCCGCCGCATCCGCGAGCAATCGGGGGTCGAAATGGAATGCTTCGTCCACGGCGACATGTGCATCTCCCAGAGTTCCCAATGCTATCTGAGCGGGATTCTGTTCGGCGAGAGTGCCAACTGCGGCCGCTGCATGAAGCCGTGCCGGTGGCAGTGGAAGCTCGTGACCACGCGAGGCGACGCCGAGTTGTCGCCGCAAGGTCAGGGCTATCTGCTGGCCCGCAAGGATCTGTGCCTGCTGTCGCACGTCCCCGCCCTGGTCCAGAACGAGATCGCGGCCCTGAAAATCGAGGGCCGGATGCGGTCCGCGGAGTTCCTGGCTCCCGTCGTGACTCTGTATCGCAAGGCGGTCGACGCCTACTTCGAGGACCCCGCCGCGTATGCCACGAATGCTGCAGACATGCAGAAGATCTTCGCGCAGCGGGTTCGCGAGATGACGACCGCCCACAGCTTCTCCAACCCCGGCAGCGGCGGCGTCGAGATCTCGGGCAGGCGGGAACCTCGCTTCTTCAGCCATGCGGCGCCGGCGCCCGGTCTGACGATCGGACACAACGGGACTGCCAAACCAGTCGGTACAGCGCCCGAGTTGATCGTACACGTCGCAAGCATCGCCGGAGCCCAGGCGGCCGTCGAGGCCGGCGCGGAGGCGGTCTACTTCTGCCACGAGGGTTACAGCCTTCACGGGCCGGCCCCCGCAGCAGACGCTTTGATCGACTTCGTGCGCCAGGCGTCCCGGACCGGCGTCCGCGTCGGCGTTTTGATGCCTCACATCTGCGACGAACGCGGCATGGCCGAGTGGCGGCGAAGACTGCAAGAGCTGGGTTCGCTTGGCAGCCTGACCATCGGCGCGTCGAGCCTCGGCGGCCTGCAAGTGGCCCGGGACCAGCGATACCGCAGTCTGCTGGCGGACTATCCCCTGAACGTGACCAACTCCGTCGCCGCCGACGAGCTATCGACCATGGGCGTCGCTCGGGTGACCGCCTCCGTGGAACTGACGTTCAGCCAACTCGCCGAGTTCATGACGGCCGTGCGGATGCCGGTGGAGGTCATTGTCCAGGGGCCGGTCTGCGGCATGCTGCTGGAGCATTGCGTTCTGGCGGCCGCCTGGAGCGAGAATCCGCAGGGCGTTTGCTCCATGCGGTGTCGTCGGGCCGCCTATGCGATGGAAGATACCGGCGGGCAGAGGCATCCGCTGGAGTTCGACCGTCGCTGCCGAAACCATCTCTTCACGGCGGCAGACGTATGTGTTCTGCCGAATCTCGAACGACTTGTGACTTTGGGCATTTCGGGCCTGCGTCTCGAGTGCCAACTGGATAAGCCGGAAACCGTTGCGGTGCTCACGCGGGTCTACCGCCAGGCGCTCGGCCGTCTCAAGGCCGGCGAGCCTCTCGATGCCGACAACGCCCTGGCCGAGATCGCCGCGGCGACGGGACGCCCCCTCAGCGACGGGCCGTTCGACTTCCGCTCCGTCACTCCGACGGAAGACAAGGAGAAGGACCTTGCCCGCACGTGAGCCCATCGGCCCCCAGGCCATTCTCGACAAGAAGAAGCGGTACATGATTCCGTGTACCTATCATTTCTATCGGGACCCGCCGCAGATCGTCCGGGGCCAGGGCGTCCACCTCTACGATTCCTCGGGCAAGCGATACCTGGACCTCTACTCCGGCGTCAGCGTGCACGCGCTGGGCCATTGCCACCCGGAGCTTGTCGAGGCGATCTGCGAGCAGGTTCGAACGCTGCAACACGCGACCACCATCTATCTGACCGAACCGATCGTGAATTTGGCGGAACAACTCGCGGCCGTGCTCCCGGGTAGGGTCTGCAGAACGTTCTTCTGTTGCAGCGGCAGCGAGGCCAATGAAGGAGCCGCCTTGCTGGCGACGCTCCATACGGGACGAAATGAGTTCCTGGCCTTTCAGAACGGTCTTCACGGCCGCACGAAGCTCGGGATGAGTCTGACGGGCCTGTCCTTCTGGCGGACCGATCCGCATCCTGTGGGCGGAATCACTCTGGTTTCCCCACCTCACTGCGTGCGTTGTCCCTGGGGACAGACTCAAGGCCAATGTCGTTTCGAGTGCGTGGACGCCGTTGAGCGGGCGATTCTCACCGGCACCAGCGGCAAACCGGCGGCCATGTTCGTCGAACCCGTCCAAGGCAACGGCGGCATCATGGTCCCGCCATCGGAGTACTTCCCGAGGCTGCGCGAATTGCTGAACCGGTATGGGACGCTCCTGATCGCCGATGAGGTGCAGACGGGTTTCGGCCGGACCGGCCGGATGTTCGCCATGGAGCGGTGGAACGTCGCACCCGATATCGTCACCGGCGGCAAGGCTCTGGGCGGCGGCACGCCCGTGGGTTTCTTCTCCACGACGGACGAGATCGCCGCTTGCTATACCCGGCCGGGCGCTTCCACCTTCGGCGGCAATCCGGTGACGGCCCGGGCCGGCCTGAAGTTCCTGGAGATCCTGCAACGGGACGGACTCGCGGCCAGAAGCGAGTACGTGGGCGGCCAACTGAAAGACCGCCTCATGCGATTGGCCCAAAAGACCGATATTATCTCGGACGTCAGGGGGCTCGGTCTGATGATCGGAACGGAGATCGCCGGACGCGATTCTCGCTTCGCCGCCGAATGTACGGATCAGATCCTCGAACGCATGAAAGACGCCGGCTATCTCCTGGGCAAGACGGGCCCGGGCCGCAACGTGCTGACGTGGATGCCGCCTTTGATTGTCGAACCAGACGAACTCATGGAGGCTGTCGATACCCTTGAAACAGTGCTCAAGACGCTCTGAGGGCCATCACAGGCTCGCTCGACCTTGGATCGCCGCGGCGGCAATGCTGGCCGTCGGTCTGGCGAGTTGCGCGTCTTTCAAGCACCTCACCCAGGTAAGCAACACGTTCCCTGCGGCCAAGGACTGCGGGAAATGCCACATCGACATTCATCAGGAGTGGGCGGCTTCCGATCATGCCCATGCGTACAGCAACCCGCATTTTCTGACGGCGACAGATAATCATGTGTTCGGCGAGTGCCTGAACTGCCACGCCCCCGAACCGATGCTGACTGCTCACACACCCGCCGTTCGGTCGGCCGGACGGGAAGAGGGCGTCACGTGCGTGGCGTGTCATCTGGATCAGGGCCGGCTGTCCGGTCCCCTGGAACCGACCGGCAGAGTCCGGCCCCATCCTGTCGGCGTCCGGCCTGAGGTCTATCGCGACGCCGGCATTTGCGGCCGGTGTCATCAGGGCACGTTCAAGCAGTGGACGGACGCCGGCGCGGGGAGGCAGACCTGCCAGCAGTGCCACATGCCCGAGGTCACCCGCAAAATGACGCAGTCCACGGGTGGGTTCGCAAATTTCATCGTGGCGATGGAACATCCGGCCCCGCAGGGACGCCACACTTTCGCCATTCCGACGTCGGACTCGACGGACGGAATGATTGATCTTGAGGTTCGCCGCGTTGACGCAGGGGCCCAGATCATGCTCCGCAGCCGCCTCCCTCATGAGCTTCCTACAGGAGACTACGGTTTCCGAGTGCTGGTCCTGGAGGCAACGGCGGTGAACGGCCAGGGCGAAGAGCATGTGCTGACGCGGGAGGAACTCGCTCCGGAGGCGAAGACCGCGATTTCACCCGAGGGGACCTGGCAACGAACGGTGACGATCCCCGCGGACAGCGTGTCTCTCCGCATTCGCCTCCGACGCCACAGCTACGAGCAGCAGGATGTTCTTGATTTGCTCGATCGAATGGTGCCCTTATGAGATCGAATAGCCAACCCCAACAATCGTTCCGCATGCCCTCGATCATCCTGGTCCTGAGCTTGCTGGCCCTGGGGGCTTTGATTGCCTGCCTGGTCCAGGGTTGGGATTACTATGCGCTCGCTTCGTCGCAACGCCCGTTCCACGCCGGATACAGCGATCTGCGCCCCAGCGGGCGCATGGGGTTGGTCTGGGGCGTGACCAGCGCCGCACTAGTCGTGTTCAATCTGAGTTACCTTCTGCGACGGCGCCTGATCGGTTGGCACTGGCTCGGCTCTCTGCGAACATGGCTCGGACTGCACATGATGACCGGCTTGATCGCGGCCGTCGCGGCCATCCTGCATTCGACCCTGACGGTGTCCAGCCCGTTGGCTGCTCTGGCTTTCTGGTGCCTCCTGCTGACCGCCGTGACCGGCTTGTCCGGAATCATCATCTACCTGCGTCTATCCCTGTCTCTGGAGGGGCATGAAACCCGGGGCATGGAGCCATCTCCCTCGCTCAAGAGCATGCTCCAGACCTGGCGGTTCTTCCACCGCTGGCTGGCGATCCTCCTGCTGGCGGCCGTGGTCCTGCACATCGTCGTGGGCATCCGTTTTGGCAACCTCTGGATTCTGGGGGGCCAACCCTGATGCTGCTGAACCCCCGGACGCCTCTGGTCTTCGGCATCGCCGCCAC
>JAAYVJ010000099.1 GCA_012517265.1 Planctomycetota bacterium
CCGTCCCCTTTGTAGGTGACCACATACTCGCCCGGACGAGGGTACGAGTGCATTTTCGTACCGTGGTCCGAAGCGGTTTCGACCACGCCGTCCCCGTAATCGATGGTGAAGTTCGACGTCATGTTCCTGCCGTGGAAGTAGACCGTGACAGGCGTCCCCGGCGTGATGCCCCTCACGGGAAAATGGCTCAGCGAATCGGCATAAGGAGCGTCCGTCGGACTCTCGCGATCGTAGACGAACACCATGACGTAGTTTGACGACCGTTTGCCGGCGCTGTCCGTCACCGTCAGTTCTTCCGAATAGGCCCCTCGCGTGCCGTAGCTGCGGCGGACATTCGCGGCGGTCGCCTTCGTTCCATCCGTGAAGGTCCATTCATAGGAAGTGATGCTCCGGCCGGGAGGCGCCACGGAGAGGGAACCTTCGAGCTCGATCGTGTCCCCCGCGTAACAATGCCTCTTGTGTCCCGGGAACGACAGGGGTTCGTCGTATTCTTCGAGATACGCCTGAACGAGAATCGGGAAACAGTTGATGTTCCTCTTGGGATCCGAAACGTAGCGCATGTCGAAATGCGCGTGGGCGTCGTTGCCGCACTGGGAGTTCCCCAGGTATCCGAACATCTCGCCTTTGTCGAGAACGCTCCCAACGCCGAGGTCCTTTCTCAGGTTGCTGTCGACCATGTGGTAGTAGAGAATCTCCAGTTCGGAATTGCGGATCGAGGTGCCGGTGCCATAACTGACGATCTCGGCGTTCGGGATCATCGACACGAGCTTGTGATGCTTCGGGTACATCCCGCCCAGGTCGACGCCGTAGTGGTAATACAGCTTGCCCGCCGACATGTCGTGGAAACCGAGCCAGGCGTTCTGGAAGTTGGCGCAGCCCCATCGGTAGTCCTTGATGGGGAAAGCGAATCGGCCGGGATCGTACCAGGGCATCGAGGCATCCTTAGCGCTCAACAGGACCGCTTCGGACATCTCCGGGATGAACGTGCTGTTGATCGTGAAGGCCCTGGTCAACTCTCCGCAGATCCTCAGGCCGTTGATGACGACCGGCATGTAGAACGGGCCGCAGCCGACGGCGCCTTCGACCCCGTCCACGGCCAGGGTGATCGTGGACTTGTAGCAGATCTTCCGCAGCCCGCCCTGCCAATAGCCCATTTCGTAGCTGTCGACGACATTGAGGAGCTTCACCGATCTGGGAGCAGCGCCTCCGAAGGTATCCGTATACGTCTGCCCGATATCCAGCGTGAAGAACTTGGGATTGTGGGCGTCAGCAGGCTCCGGACGCACACACAGAACGAAGGACACGAAAGCCACGGCCAACAAGATCTTCCTCGAACCCATCGATACCTCCAATCCGTGCCCCGAAACATCGCCTGCGTGACGTCAGGAGCGACGTCGGCAATCGTGCCTCTCGCCGGGCGTTACACAGCGAAACCTATCCTCCTACCCCCGAGAAAACAACCGAAATCCGGCCGGCGACGAGCAATCCGCGGGATCCCTGTGATCACGCCGGACCGGGTCGCCTGGGTACGGCTGAAATCGGGTGGCGGCGGAGGTATCTGAACTCCTGGGGGCCCGCCCCCAGACCCCGGGCATTTGACGCATTGGGCCAGCAGCATGACAATCTCAAAGGTCTGTTGTACCGGCGACTGTCTTGCAGAATCTCCAGAGGTCTTCCCCCTGCAACGACCAGCGTATCACCATCGTGGCCGCGTCTTGCCCTCCATTCTCATGCTGCTGGCGTAAGGCGAAAAATGCCGGGGTTTCAGGGGCAGAGCCCCTGGCATGAGCAGTCCGGCTCTATCGGGAATCGAATCCGTCCTCGTATGCCGGCCAAACACCGTCGCCCGCGACTTCGAGCTTTTCCTTGACAAAACCAGGCGATGGAGATATGCTTGTGTCCAGTATGGTCACTGTTCTGTAAGAGAAGTCACGTTCCGTCGAGCAATGCCGCAAACACAGGGCTTAGGTCGTTGCCGTGTGTTGCGGTGGAGGTGTGACTTCTCATCCCCCCTGATGCAAACCCAAAAACAAATGCAAATGCGCGGGCATCGCGTCCGTTCGGACGACGCCCGCAAGAAAACTGGAGATACAGACAGTGGACCCAAGAGAACAGATGGGATTCTTCTATGAGATGTTCGACGCTTCACTGCCCCGGCTCGGCGTCGGAAACGAGGCTTCGACGAAGAAGGCCCTCGATACGATGCTCGCCGCGATGTCGCAAGGCCAAGGCGGGCCCATCCTTCGCCCGAACCGGATTCTGGACATCGGCTGCGGAAACGGCCCTCAGACCGTTTACCTGGCCAAACACCTGGACAAACCGGTCCTGGCGATGGACAATCATCAACCCTTCCTCGACGAGCTCCAGCGACGCGCAGCGACGGCCGGAGTCGCCGGAAAGATCCAAGTCTCCCTGCGGGACATGCGGACCCTGACGAAAGACGACGGGCCCTTCGACCTGATCTGGTCGGAGGGTGCCATCTTCATCATGGGTTTCAAGGAGGGCTTGGCCGCATGGCGACCTCTCCTGGCCCCCGGCGGCGGGCTGGCGGTCAGCGAGATTGCCTGGCTGAAAGCGGACGTGCCGGCCGAGTGCAGGGAGTTCTTCGCCCGGGTGCATCCGGCGATGGGCGACGTGGCGACTCATCTGGCCGCCATCGAAGCATGCGGCTACGATCTCGTCGAGCATTTCGTAGAGCCGGAAGCAGCCTGGTGGGACGACTTCTATCATCCGCTCGAAAACCGCCTTCGCTCCCTGCGAAAGCAGTACGCCGCGGACGGCGAGAGGCTCGCGATGATCGAGTCCATTCAGATGGAGATCGACATCTACCGCAA
>JAAYVJ010000625.1 GCA_012517265.1 Planctomycetota bacterium
CCAACTGCACGGCCGGCCGGATCTCCTTCTGGCGAAAGGTCTCCACGGAGTACAACTGGGACAACTACCGCTTCTACATCGACAGCAAGCTCCAGGAGAAGCTCTCCGGCGAGGTCCCCTGGTCCGAAGCGTCCTTCCCGGTCGAGGCGGGCACGCACACCTTCCGCTGGGAGTATGAAAAGGACGACGCCGGGTCTTCCGGCCAGGACACCGTCTACCTCGACGACCTGACCATCCCGGCGGTCCTGTAGACGCAGGCCCGGCGGATCCAATGCAAAGGGCCCGCCCCCTTGCGGAGACGGGCCCTTGATACCGACACTTCAACCTCGGACTACTGAGCCGGCCGGCCGTAGCCGATGTCGTCGATGAACACCAGACCCGAGCCGCCCGCGCTGCCGCCCTTGGCGCCCACGCCGATCGCGATCTTCTTGATCTTCGAGAAGTTCACGCCGCTCATGCTGCTCATCGGGATCGTCCACCGCGTCCAGTCGGCAGCGGTCGCCGCCGTCGCGTTGGTGGCCGTCGCCGACTTGCCCGCGCTGTCGGTCACCGTCAGGTACATCGGGGCCGGTCCGGCCTCGGTCACCGTGCCGCGGGTCCAGACGCACAGATCCGTCGCGCCGGCGCCGGTCCAGTTCTGCAGCGAGTCGAACTCGCGCGAGGCCTCGCTGAAATACGGGGCCTTCGTGTTGTCGTACGCCAGGGGCATCGACTGCTTGCCGCCGTGGATGATCGCCCGCTCGGCGAACGGGGCCGTCATATAGCCGACGGTCGATCCGCCGTTGGCCGAATCAGTCACGCCGTCGATCCAGGTCTGATAGATCCGGCTGCCCTCTTCATCGGTGTAGCTGTCGAAATCGTCGATCGCCGCGAACTCCTGGGCCGTAAAGCTCCACACGTCGCCCGGGTACGTCCCGGCATCGCCGATCTCGTCGACCTTCCAGTAGTACTTCGTCGCGAAGATCATCGCGGCCGGCGTGTAGCTGTGCTCGGCCTGCGTGACACTCGGCGCGGCGCCGGCCGCGACCGCGGCGCTGTCGGTTCCGAAGAACACCTGATGCGACACCGCCTCCCGGCCCGGCCGCCAGGTCAGCGGCGAGTCCAGCGCGACGTTCGCGGCGCCGTCGGCCGGCTGCGGCCCGCGGGCCTTGACCGGCACGTAGAAGAACCGCACTTCGCTCAGGCTCGCCTGCTGGGCGACGCCGCCCCAGTTGCTGGTGATCGTCAGCTTGACGAACTTGGCGAGGACGCCGCCGAACTCGACGACCGTGTTGTACGTGTAGGTCGCCTCGCCCGTGCCCCGGCCGAACTGAGGGACGCCCGCCAGCGTCGACCACGTCTGCCCGTCCGCCGAGTACTCGATCGTCACGTCCTTGGCGCCGAACCCGACGAACGCCTCGACCACCTGGTTGGAGTTCCAGACCCACAGCTTGTCCACCTTGTAGACCTGGTCGAACTCGTACTGGATCCAGTGCGTCTTGCCGGTGCTGCTGATCCACATATGCTTGGCCTCGACCGAATGCTGGTCCGCGGCGTCCAGGCCCGAGCCGTTGACCGTGTTCTGCGGGACCGTGTCCGCCCGCCCGCTGCCGGAGGCGGTGGCCGTGATGTTCGTGATCGGATAGCTGTACGGCTCGGACGTGAAGCTCCAGACCTCGCCCTTGTAGATCGTGCTGTCGGGGGCCGCGTTCACCTCGTCGACGCGCCAATAGTAGACCGTGCCGTATTCGAAGAGTCCCGCGCCGACGTATCCGACATCCGTCAGGTCCTGGGCCATCAGCACGCCCTTGGGATCGGCCCGGCTGGCGTCGTTGACGTCCGCGAAGCTCGTGCCGACGTACACGTCGTGCGTCGCGGCGTAAATGCCCGGCGTCCAGTGCAACATCGTGTCGGCCGGGACATCGGTTGCGTCCACGGCGGGCACCGGCTCATAGGCCGCTCCGGCCGAGCCCAGACCCTTGGGCAGAATGAAATCGCTGGCCGGATCGAACGTGCCGGTGAACGTCGCGAAGGACACCGCGTCGTACTCGCCGATGAGCTGCCGCCCGCCGTTGACCGACGAATGGCGGATGTTGCCCCACGAGATCCACTTGGTGATCTGGCCCGGCGAGCCGTTGGTGCTTTGGAAGATCGCCTTGCCGTCCAGATAGTAGTCCATCTTGCTGGCGCCGTCGTAGACGATCGCGTAGTGGTGCCTCTCGCCTGCGGCGGGGATCGTCTGAATGTTGTTGTTGACGTTGTCCGTGCTGCCGTTCCAGCTTCCGGCCGACAAGCCCGCCTGGAAACGAATGAAGGCCTGGCCGCCGATGTCGATGATCGGGGCCATCGAGTCGCTGGCGCCGGTCGGCGTGAAGACCGCCTCGACGACGAATGGAATGCCCGCGAACGTCGTGGCGTTGTGATTGAAGGCCGAGGCGTCGAACTCGAAGCTCTCCTGGCTGCCCTGGTCGGCGTCCGTCAGCTTGCCCAGCCCGTCGGCGACAAGTTCCGTGCCGTGATGGGCCGCGAAGGTCTTGGTCTTGTCCACCTCGCGGGGCCCGAGCTTGTAGATCGTGCCGTCCAGCTTGCCCAGAAAGTCGACGTACACCTGCGGCGTGACCTCGGCCGCCAGAGCCACACTGGTCGACACTGCGCCGGCCAACAGGAAACAGAGAACTACACGATATCGTTTCGACGACATGGTTTTCCTCCTCAAGAAAGTCCTGCACACTCCTCGACTTCGCGTCCGCCAACGCGGCAGGCCGCGGATCTGGAACGCATGAACCTGCGTGGATCGCAATCGCTGGATTCCGCATCCGCCATGCCCCGGGTCCCCGGCCGCCCGCCCACCGGCCGCTACAGCACCCGGACTTTTCTCTGCCAATCAGCCTATTATGCACGTGGCCCCCCCGATCAACAAGTGAAAAACGCCATTGGCCGCCCCAAGCCCCCGAATCCGCCCCAACTCATCGCGTTCTGGCGAATCACCCGCCCGTTTCAACAGAAGAGAAGAAGGAATCTCACGCAGGGACGCCAGGACGCAGTGAAGAAGAAGGAGGAACGGAGGAAGGCAAGAACAGACAAGAGAAGGCGGGACGGTTCGTAGGGACACCGTGAGGCGTTCTCTTCCCGGCTCTGCGGAAGCCTCCCCAGCCGCGGAAGGCCAGACACGAATGAACACATCGCGGCCTCCGGCCGCAATCGAACAAATCCGCCCGCTCGCCGCAGCCGCCGAGAACGCCACGAAATCCGACCGCCAGAATCGCCCTTGCGACACAGTCCCTTGTCCTGAGTGGGAAATGATCTGGGGAGAAATCGTGTCCGACAACCCATTTCACGCTCTGATGCCGTCAGAACCTCTGGCGAGCTTGTGCAGACATCAGAGCCACAGGAAGATCCCCCCTTCTCCCCCCCTGCGTCACTGCGTCCCTGCGTGAGTCACAGCATCTGAAGTCTTTCTTCCTGGCGTCCCTGGCGTCTTGGCGAGAGGCTCTCGGTCAGCCGTCTTGACGATCCGCGTCCTTGCCCTTGCCGGCGGCCGTCAGTTCCTCGCGCAGCCGATCGACCGCCCGGATGATGCCCGTTCCGGTGAACACGACCGCGGTGATGAGAAAGGCGATGAGCCCTTCGATCTCCTGGACCGAGTTGCGGGGGGCGCCCGCGAGGACGACCGTCGCGGCCAGGAAGAACACAAAGGTCAGCACAAACAGCACATTGCTCAAGGTCCGCTCCTTTCACACAGGGTTTCCCGGAAGTCTTGCCCGAACCGATATCATGACATCGGCGAACGACGCAGGCAAGCAAATCCGCTCCCCGCATCGCATTGGTGTCTGTGCAAGTTTTAGGGCATTGTGGCGGGCGGCAGCGGCAAACGCCAGTTTGCCGATGGCTCTTCAGAGACGCAGAACCATCGGCAAGCTCCGAAGACTCCGCTTGCCGCTGCCACCCGACCGCCAGAATGTTTTCACACACACCCGCATTGCCCCTGCGTGAGTCACAGTATGTGGGTTTCTTCTTGGCGTCCTTGGCGTCTTGGCGAGAGGCTTCCCGCGTCTTGCGATCCGAAAGAGGATTCGATCCGCCGATTTCGCCGATTGACGCAGATTCCGGAGAAGACAGGAATCGGTTCTCACGCAGGGACGCTGGGACGCAGGGAACACTGAAGCAAGAACCAGAACAAGGCAGAAAACAAGAGCCGGGTCAGCCCCCCCTCTGAGTTCCTGCGTTCTCACGTTCCTCCCTTCCCGTCTTCCCCTGCGTCACTGCGTCCCTGCGTGAGACGTGTGGTTTGCCTTGTTCGTAGTGACGCCGTGAGGCGTTATCCTGGGAAATTGGAAGTGTGAAGTTTCACGTTTGGAGCCGGAGAAGATCCGAGATCCGTCCTTTCTCGCTTCCAACTTGACACTTCGAACTTCCCCGATATGCCCTTACGGGCACACTACGAACGCCGGAGAACCCTGGTGGGCGGCTCTTTTCCTTCGACTTTCTTTCGGACGCGACCCTTACTCCCGGCCGGACAAGGAGTTGCGGCGGGGAAGATTTTTCGCTTTGCGTATTGACTATAGATAAGACAGTGTTTAGTATCTAGTCAACTTGCACGGAGCGAGGAATTGATCGTGCAGGATCGAGATACGCGTTGCGAGATACGGATCACGAATCACGGCCCGCGAGTCACCCCTACGGGCCACGAGGCACGAATCACGGGTCACGAACCAGAGAGAGGAGAAGCCATGAGCGAGCGGAACGAACGATGTTGCTGGAACTGCATGTACGGGCGGCGGCCGAAGGACCGGCTGCTGCGGATCGCCCTGCACGACTTCCCGGGACTGTTGATCTGCTTTCACCGCGCGGGGGCGGGCGGGCAGATGACCGGCGTGCCGCCCCAGGGGACGTGCAGCCGGTTCCGGCCGCGATCCAGTCTCAAGCCCCTGCCGCCCAGGAAGCCGGTGGACAAGACCGTCGGGCACCGGGCCCCGCGAGGCGAGAAGGCGTACGATCCGGACAAGGACGAATGCCGGATCTGGCTGACGGACGACCTGTACACCACCGTCCGACCGCGGGACTACGAGGAATTGAGCAGGCACCGGTGGCACGCGACGTGGCGCGGCCGGAATGTCTACGCGATCCGGCGGGACGGGGGCAGGACGTTCTACATGCATCGCGATCTCGCCAGGCCGCCCGAGGGGTACGACGTCGACCACATCGACTGCGACGGCCTGAACAACTGCCGGGACAACCTGCGGGTGTGCACGCGGAGACAGAACGCGGTCAATCGCGGGCCGTGCGGCGGGCAGACCGGGTTCGTGGGCGTGTTTCGGCACCGGGACAAATGGGGCGCGAGGATCCAGTATCGCGGGGACGTGCTCAACCTGGGCATCTACGAGACGCCGGTCGAGGCGGCCAAGGCTCGCGACCGAAAGGCGTACGAGTTGCATGGTCGATTCGCGTATCTGAACTTCCCGGAGGACTACGGGCGGTGAGCCGGGGCGGGCGAAGACGGGTCACAGCGGGCGGCGGGCGGAGAAAAAACTTCGCCGGGTGCGGAACTTCTTTGGACTTTTTGCAGGTCCGAGAACAAGGAGGCCGGCTTGGAGACGCGATTTGGTTGGTCATAGGCACAATAGCGATATGTCGCAGAATCGAGCGGCCCGCCGCCCCGCCGGGCAGGGAGGATCGGGCCAGCGGCATAGTCGCGAGGCGATGGATCCTGGCGCGACGCCGCCGGAGCCGTGGCAACGAATGGACTGGCGGCATCATAGGCTCTCGCCCCGCCCGGTCGGGCGAGAACCAGGCATAGGGCATCCCTTGCCTTGTTCGGGCCGCTCCTATCGGACGTTGACGAATCCGGCCCGATCCTGAGTCGAGAAGCAACAAACCTCGGGAATTGCGCCAAATCCTATAAGTCCTACAGGTCGCATTTGTCCTATAAGTCCTATGGGACGAATACAACGAATAGGACTCATAAGACTCACTTCTCGCACGACGGCGAGGATCGCGGGCCGGGGCGTCGTCTGGAGGGCGTCGAACGGCCGCGAAGACGGGCAAAAGCCAATGGCTGACGGTGGAAATGACGATAAGATGAGCGTTTTGAGGCGAGTTTGGCGATTGCGATCGGGGGAATCAGGGGGTTTGCCCTTGAATTGCCCGAGGAATGATGTACAATAGATGCAACCGGCTGGGTGCGAAGAGCGGGCCGGAGTTCCATTGTTGAGGCAGGTGGTGAAGGCCGTTGTCAGTGAATGTTTACCTGCGTGAGGACAGACGTGCGGATTCATGAAGTTCGAACCGCGTGGGCGGCGAGGCTGATCGTCTTGGGGTTGTTCATGGCCGCCCCGGCGGTCTGTCACGCACAGCCCGGCCAGGTGTTCGCCTGGGGCGAAAACCTCGGCGGCAGGTCCAACGCCACGCCGAGCCGCGAGTGCATGGCCGTCGCCGCAGGCGGCTACCACAACCTCGCCCTGCTCACGGACGGCACGCTCATGGCATGGGGCGAGAACTCCTCCGGCCAGGCCAATGTGCCGTACGGCAACAACTTCGTCGCGGTCGCGGCGGGGATGTATCATAGCCTCGCACTGCGGGCCGACGGCACAGTGATGGCCTGGGGCGACAACGGGCGAGGCCAGTGTTCGGTGCCTCGGAGCACCAAGTTCCGGGCCATCGCGGCCGGGACGTGGCACAGCCTGGGCATTCGAATCGACGGCTCGATCGCCGCATGGGGCTGGAACGAAAACCACCAGTGTGACGTGCCCGCCGGCAAGGACTTCGTCGAAGTCTGCGGCGGGTACTCCCACAGCCTCGCGCTGCGCAGCGACGGCACGATCGTCGCCTGGGGCAGCAACGGCGACGGCCAGGCCAGCGTCCCCGAAGGCAACAACTTCGTCCACATCGCCGCCGGCACAATGCACAGCTTGGCCCTCCGGGCCGACGGCACGCTTGTCGCCTGGGGCCGCAGTTCGGAAGGCCAATGTCGAGTCCCGTCGGGCAACGATTTCATCGCCATCGCCGCCGGCTCACTGCACAACCTCGCGTTGCGGCGCGACGGCCGCGTCGAGGCCTGGGGCCAGGACAACTACGGCGAGTGCACCGTCCCGGACGGCGGCCGATACGCCGTGATCGCCGCGGGCAACTTCCACAGCCTGGCCATCCGCGACCTGCGCAAGCAGTTCGCACCGACCGTCGTGGCGCCGGTGGCCAAAGCCGTCGAGACAACCGCCCCTGCGGCCGCCAAACCCGTCGAGCAAGTCCCGCCGAAACCTGCCGCCACCCAACCGACGCAGTCCAGCGTGGCCGGCGTGTTGACGGGCGAGACCGAATCCTCGACGATCCCCGGCGCGGGTCTGACCGAACAAGTCGACTCCGGCATCGCCGATCTCGTGCTCACCGGACAGATTCCGGACGCCGACACGGCTCGAACCGAGAACCTGCTGAACCGCTTGGAACAGCAACAGTTGGTCCCCGTCAAATCCATCGAGTCCGCGGCCTCGACTTCGACGACCCCGGCCCCGACGGCACAGAAGCCGGGCGAGCAGGTCAAGGATCCGAATGCGCAGCAGGCTGCCGCACCGGCTCCGAACTCGACGGCAGCGCAGAAGCCGCAGACAGCCGGGGCGCAAAAACCGGTAGCCTCGATCGAACCGACCAAGCCTGTCGCGGCCGCCGAGCCCCAAAAGCCCCAGATCAATTTCGACGATCCGGTCAACCAGGGCTACGCTCCGAGCATCTACATGGGCGTGATCGAGAACGCCGTCCCGGTCTACCACTTCGTCTCCACGACCACCAAGCGGCACTTCTGCACCATCAGCGAGGATGAGAAGTACAAGCTCCTCGACACGCAGCCGACCGCCTGGAAGTATCAGGGCATCGCGTTCTTCGCGTACCCCGAGGGCCAGCAGCCCGAAGGCGCCCGGCCGGTCTATCGCTTCTGGTCCGACAGCCTCAAGCAGCACTTCTACACCATGGACGAAGCCACGAAGGACATGATGATCAAGGAAATGTCCAACGTGTGGAAATTCGAATGTATTGCATGGTACGCCCCGGCCCCCAAGATCCCGGGACAGAGCAAGTCGGAGCCGGCC
>JAAYVJ010000626.1 GCA_012517265.1 Planctomycetota bacterium
ACGGCCCGGCACGGGGCGCAGATGGAGTTCGTGCAGAAGCTGTTGGTGAACCGCATCCCCTCCTTGGCGATCCGGTCGAGGTTCGGCGTCTGGTTGACCTTGCTCCCATAGCAGCTCATCGCGTGGGAGGCGTGGTCGTCGGTCATGATGAAAAGGATGTTCGGCCGGTCCTTCGTCGCCGCGGTCTGCCCCCGGCTCGCTGGGCCGGGCAGCATGGACAACCCCGCCGCCACTCCCAGGTTCCTCAAAAACTCCCGTCGCGTCTGCCTCACCATATCAGCCCCTTTCCAGCAGTCCCCGGCCGGGAATATGGCCGGCCGAGCATGTGACTCCGGAGGCCATGATATTGCCAAGGAGAGCTGTTGTCCAAGGAATTGGGGGAAGAGGGGCTGCGGGTTACTGACAGTCTCAGCACGGGACCTGAGGTGTCCTGTCGTCAAAGAGAGGCACGCCCGAAGCGGTCGTGCGAGGGGCATTTACCGCATTGGGCCAATAGCATGGCCACAAAAGACGTCGAAGCATCAGAACCATCAAAGAACGATGCCTAGCATTGCCTCCATGCTGCTGGCGAAAAGCGATAAATGCCCGCCGCCCATCGCGCAGCGATGCCTCCCATCGAGGCGGCGGATTCCGGATCTGTCCGTTCCTTCCTTTTGGCTCCTGCCTCAGATCCAGCCGATCCAGTCGCAGAAACGGTTATACACCCGGGGACTTCTCAGGCCGCTGTCATCGCTGTGATGCAGCCGCTTCGTGGAGAATGACGACGGCAGTCATTTCAGCTTGGCCTCGATCTCGGTGAAAACCTCTGCCGCCGGTCGTCCTGCCGCTTTGCCGGCCTTGACCTTACGGACACGCCTGCGAATCTCGGCCTCTTGTTCGGGGCTCAGTTCGTAAGCATCAGGGTTTTCAAGGCTGAGAATGAGATCATGGGCAAGACTGGCCCTTTCCCCGGCCGACAATGCCATCGCTTCTCTACGGATTTCTTCCACGGTCTTCATTGTTGTATCGTACTGCCGGAGCAGGGCCGGGTCAAGGCCGTCACGCAGACGCCCGCGCCCGGTTCTCGATCCGCAGATCCTCAGCCCGCTCGAGTCTCCGTCGTCGGCCTCAGGCGGCTCCGTTTACAGTCGCCCCGAATAGCTCAACCCATAGAACAGACACAGCATGGACAGAACGGCCGCGAGGCAGACCAGGGCGCAAACCAGCGTCTGCATGGGCCTGGAGGCCGATTTCATGAAGGCGAAACGGGCCAGGATAACCAGCGAAACCCCGCAGAGAAGCGCCATCATGCCGCCGGTGGTGATCCCCGTCAAGGGGTCGGGAGGAGAGAGCACACAGCCGGCAAGAAACGCGGCTCCAGTGCTGACAAGGATCTTCATTCCCAGCGGGTATCGATCACGCTTGACGCCGGCAGATGGCCCTGCTTCGCCCTGTGGCGCGGGCCGGTTCCCGTCCCCCAGCAGGCACAGGTATTTGGACGCGAAATAGAAGGGAATCGGGGCCAGCAGAAGCACGAGCACGGAAACCGCTCTCTCACAGGCCGTGGAGTCGCCGAGGAAATTCGTCAACACGGCCAGAGGCAGCCAGAGCAGGGTCAGCACGATGCCGAATGCGCACCAACGGCAGAACACCTTGAAACCCGTCCACCACACCCGTCCCAATCGAATCGACATGTCCATGCTCGTCTCCCGCTCGACCGTTCTCTTCACGAAACCGTTTCCGATCCAGGTGGAACGCAGGGCACGCAATCGCTTCTCCAGTTCGCCTGCTCACCGTCATAATTCTCGCATCCGCGAGCCGGGAAGTCAATGCCGAAAAAGACTCCGCGAACACGG
Source organism: Planctomycetota bacterium (assembly GCA_012517265.1). Taxonomy (GTDB): domain Bacteria; phylum Planctomycetota; class Phycisphaerae; order Sedimentisphaerales; family Anaerobacaceae; genus PLanc-01. The sequence goes on from JAAYVJ010000626.1 coordinate 1,836, forward strand.
CACGGGAGACCGAGAGCCCGAATGGGGACTTGGCCTTGAGCGGAACCTCAGCGACCGGATTGGGGCCCGCATCCCCCCTCACGCAGACGCCTTCGCCCAGTTCTCCACCCGCAGCCCCTGGACCCTCTTGAATTCCCTCTCGTTGTTGGTCACGAGAATCAGGCCACGCGATATCGCCTGCGCCGCCAGCAGCAGGTCCATTGGTCCGATGGGCATTTTGCCGGCTTCCAGCAGCCCTCCGACTATACCGCACTATCCTCTCTCGCGTACCCCGCTGCAACGGGCTGTACATCTGCGTCCTCGATATGATAGTATGAGGCCTGTCCTTGGAGCCGCGTGCCATCGCCAGACACTTCACCAAGAAACACTTGGTATCCTAGATCCCGTCTCGTTGCGGGGATACAGCTTATGATAACAAATCGATCACGAATGATACCCTCGACTCTCAGTGTGCGAGGCTTCATCTTCTCCCGTTCCTTGGGTACAAGGATCAGACGGCCGCTGAGCCGAGAGGCCCTCTGCTCCAGTTCCAACGTCTCCTGCTGGCTGTAGAGTGACTCTCCCTCATCGTCATTGTCCATTATTGACCAACTCCCGTCTACACGGATATCTTGGTATATTTTGTCTTCTATCCATGGAATGAAGTGGTAACGCCAGATGCGAGTGATTAGGAACAGAACAACGGAAGTAATGAAGCCCGCGATGATCCCCGAGATCACACCAATGCCCAGTTGTTCCATGTTTTGCTTCCTTTATGCATCTCCGGAAACATCCCACTTGTGTTGCCGCCATTTCGGTTGTGAGAGTCTCCTCGGTTGGTTCGACCTCTTTCATCGCCCGGCCGCAGCGGAACCGCGTGACAAAAACGATGCGACTCCAGGGCCCCGTAAACCACCGCACCAGGCGAAACCGAACATCACTCAACCACTCTGGGCGTTCCCAATGGAATATTTCCACCTTCTCATAGCCACACTCTTCGCACCGGCTGACGGAGAGGTCAAAGCGAAAAGCGTAAGACGTCGCGCCCACTCAGAAACTAAGGCTTCTCTCCGGCCTTGAGGCAGAACAACCAATGCGGCCCCTAGGAAGCCCTATCCCCTGCCTTTCAGTCTCTTCCTGATCCACCCGGGACTGCGACACATGGGCAGAACCGCAACAATGTAGGCAATATCGTCGGCAATCTCGTAGTAAACGGCATAGGGGAATCGTCTCGCGAGCATTCGGTAAAGACCATGCGATCTATTGTGAATGCCCGCATAGACCACGAGAGACTCCATATCACCGAGGAGGCTGTCCCAGAAGTAGTCGCCGACACCCGGCTCGCTTTGGTCGTAGAAGGCCTTCCCGTCATTCAGGTCCTCGGCGACATCCCTCAGGATGACGACCTCGCGCACTCTCACGATTTGCGACTCGCTCTTAGCTTTTCGAGAGAAATGAACTCCGCCTCGCCGCTTTCGATCTTCTGCTTGCGTTCTTCCAGGATATCGCGATGCCAATCCGGCGACTCGATTTCGCCTTCTTCCTCTACAAGCGACTCCCAAAGGGCTTCCATGGCCGCAAGACGCTCAGTTCGGCTCATTCTCTTGATTTCCCGCGTATCCATTGGGACCCTTCCCGTAAGCTATTGAATGCCAAGAAGTTGCCATTTCGCTATGCATAATGATAGCCGAAACCACGCGGACGAGTCAAGCGGCTCGCAGGCCCCCCCCGGCCCGCAGGACCGGAATCTTGTCGTCCAGGTCCAGAGGCGAGGGCGGGTTCGAAACCCGCCCCTACTGCGTGGAAAATGCCCGGCCGAAGGCCGGAATCCGGGTCTGTCCGTCCCCCTCCCTCGCATCATCCGAAGCCCCCGCCTATGACGGAGATGAGCCACAGGGCGAACGTGATCGAGCTTACGGCCAGGCCCGCTCTTGCCCACGTTCCACGTCTGTCCCTGACGATGGCCGCGACACTCACTGCCATCGCGATGGGCGGACCGAACACGACCAGGACTCCTCCAAGGAATCCGAGGGGGGAGCCTCAGCCAAAGCCGGGAAGACGCAGCAGCGACGCCACCCCATAGAACCAGGGCGACAGGGCCAGCCAGAAGGCGACCTTTCCCAGCACGCCTGAGTTTGTCCGTTCATATGTCATGAATCCCGCGACTCCGGGCACTCCCAATCACAGCTTCTCATACGCCCACAGCTCCAATCTTCGCCTGGCGGTCGGAGAAGTCAAGACGCAGACAAGGAGAATCCGCCGTCGAAGCGTGGAGATCGCCAATTTTGCGTGGGCGCAGACGCCGGGATGCTGTACAATGCGGTCTGGTCGCTAGGGGTGGCCCGGGTGCGGGCCTGAGAAAACACCCTCCGAACCTGATCAGGACAACTGCCTTGTTGCGGAATCGGCCGCACAGGGCGGGCACGCCTGCGTAGGAAAGCGATGACGACGGCACGTTGATTGTCATGAGAGATCGCTTCCCCGCAGGAGCGATCTTTTTTTGTTGGGTAGTGGAGTTCTGGAAAATGGGAGATTGGGCCTGCTTTGGGAAGGGAGAATCCCGTATTTCGATTCTTCCTTTCCAAACTGGGACCCTCCGGGAGATTAGCATGGGCCGATTCCTCAAGGAAATCGAAGAATGAGATTTCCTTGAGGAATGTGGGCCCAATCTCCCATTTTCCAGAACTCCATCCGCTACAGAGGAGCTCGATTCATGAAGACGCAACTGACGGAAGCCCGAGCCGGGGTCATTACAGACGCCATGCGGCAGGTGGCCGCGAGCGAGGGAGTGGACGTGCAGACCGTCCGCGACGAGGTGGCTGCGGGTCGGCTCGTGATCGCGGCCAACAGGGCGCACTTGAAGACCAATCTGAAAGCCGTGGGGATCGGCCGGGTCCTTGCGACCAAGGTCAACGCCAACATCGGCACTAGCAGCATCCGATGCTCGGTGCCGGCGGAGATCGAGAAGATGAACGCGGCCCTGGAGGTCGGGGCCGACGCGATGATGGACCTGAGCACGGGCGGAGACCTCGATTCAATCCGGGCCGAGTTGCTCGCCCACTGCCCGGTCCCCTTCGGCACGGTTCCGATCTACCAGGTGATCGAAGGCCGCGACGTCGAGGACGTCACGCCGGAGCTGATTCTCGAGACGGTGGAGAAGCAGGCCAAGCAAGGCGTGGACTTCTTCACGATCCACGCCGGACTGCTGCGTGAGCACCTGCCCCTGCTCGAAAACCGGGTGATGGGGATCGTCAGCCGGGGCGGGGCGCTGCTGGCCAAGTGGATGGTCCACCACAAACGCCAGAACCCCCTGTTCGAGATGTTCGACGATCTGTGCGACGTCATGGCCGAACACGACGTGTGCTTCTCGCTGGGCGACGGGCTGCGGCCCGGCGCGATCGCGGACGCCACCGACGAGGCCCAGCTCGCGGAGCTGCGAACGCTGGGCGAACTGACGCAGCGGGCCTGGGAGCGAGGCTGCCAGGTCATGGTCGAAGGGCCGGGCCACGTGCCGTTCAACCAGATCCAGTACAACATGGAGATCCAGCAGAAGCTCTGCCACGGGGCCCCCTTTTATGTGCTCGGGCCCCTGGTGACGGACATCGCGCCGGGCTACGACCACATCACCTCGGCGATCGGGGGTTGCGCCGCCGCGTATTACGGGGCCTCGTTCCTGTGCTATGTCACGCCGCGGGAGCACCTGGGCCTGCCGAACACCGACGATGTCCGGGCGGGCGTCGTGGCGGCCAAGATCGCGGCCCACGCCGGCGACGTGGCCCGGGGGCTCAAGGGGGCCGCCGACCGCGACCGCAAGCTGAGCATCGCGCGGGGCAATCTGGACTGGCCCACGCACATCGGCACGTCGCTCGATCCCAGGACCGCCGACCGCATGCACAAAGAGGCCTGCAAGGAGATGGGCATGGCGGAACTCCAGTCGGCCGACTACTGCTCGATGTGCGGCAAGCACTGGTGCAGCGTGCGGATCAACCGGGAGGTACAACAGGCGGTCGCCGGGAAGGCGTGATCTCCAGTAAACGGCGCTACTTGCGCACCGATCGGGCCGCGATTTCCGACATGAGGCTGTCGAAATCCCGAACCGTGCGAAGCACCTGCACCATGTCGGGCAGTCGCATGATCCGCGCGATGTCCGCCAAAGCCTGGAGGTGCTTGGCGGGATCCTGTCCGATCGGGTCCAGCAGAATGATCAAGATGTGCGGCGGGCCGGAGGCCAGGGGCACATCCAGCGGATTCTTCGACACACCGAGAAAGATGACCGATTCCGTCACGTTCGGCACGTGTGTGTGCAGCAGGACCACGTCGCCGGTCAATTCCACCGGCTCTTCCTGGCTGATCGTGTGCAGCAGCGTCGTGACCGCCTGGGTGTTGGCGGTCTGATGACCGAAGTAGCCGCCGAGAAGTTCGCGGACCGCCTCCTCGGTCGTGGCGACGTCCATTTGCAGTCGGGTCCGATCCCGCGTGAAGGTCGAGAAGATGTACGCGGAATCCGCGATCTTGTCGGCCGCCTGCTGGCTGTCCCATCGCTCGGCGGGCGGGATCAGGACGGAGAAGGGAACCTCCGGGAATTCCCTCGCCAACTGGCCCGGCAGCCGGTCCAGACTGGGCTGCCAGACGAGTTCGCCCTTGCGCGCCCCCATGAGGATCAGCCAATCGTCTTCTTCGATCATCGAGGCGACACGTGCCACAACGCCCTTCCAGGAAGCGAGGGTCTCGAAGGAAACCGTCACCGACGGCGGCGTTCTCTTGACGAAGTTCCCTGCGGCCAGGAGCGTCTCAGCGGAGCAGAGAATCAGCAGAGAGGTCCCCGCCTGGTTGGCCAGCGTCTTGGCCGCGGTGGCGACGGATTCGAACCCGGGCTGGCGTTCCGCGAAAGGAGGCAGAACCAGCAGAATCCGCTTGGCCGTGCTCACCGGTCTGTGAACCCGATTGACCATGACCAGTTGGAGACTGCGTTCGACGATTGGATCGATCGTGCGTCCGAAGATCCGCGTTCGGGAACTCACCCGCCCGTCCCAGTCCAGCAGGATCATGGAGATCCGATTGTCTCGGACGGCCCGCAGGACGCCGGAAGGAACGTTCACATCCACGTTGGTCAGCGGAGTCACCGGGACCCCCGCGGACATCGCCCGGACCACGATGTGGGCCAGGATCTTCTCCGCCATCGCCACGTCCTGCTCCACCGCGGCGCTCTCCGGAACCACCCGCAAGGGGTACAGCGGTTCGTGAGAGTTCTTCTCCCGCAGGAGCAAGGCGATGTCCAACAATTCCTTGGCGCCCGGGCGGTCTTCGAGGGGAATCAGCGCTCTGTGCGGCGCGGTGGAGGCGTCGAAGGCGGCCTGTTGCTCGTGCAGAGCGACCCTCTTGCCCGCCCTCTCGGTCACGATCGACCCGACCAGACACGTCACCGCGATCATCATGATGGTCCCGGTGATCACCGCCTCGGAGAAGAGCCCGAGGTTGTAGCCCACCAGCACCGCCGCCAGGGTGGCCGCCGCCTGGTTGACGCTCAAGCCGAAGATCAGGAGCCCTTCGTCCCGCAGATATCCCAGGGCCTTCTGAGAGAGCCACGCCGCGAGGAATTTCGCCGCCAGCGCGACGACGATCATCCCCGCGGAAAGGAGCCATGCCTCGGTCCCGGTCAGCAGCAGACTCACGTCGACCAGCATCCCAACGGACAGCAGGAAGAAAGGAATGAAGATGGCGTTCCCCGTGAAGTGAATCCTCGTCATCAGGATGCTCTTCTCGGGAATCAGGCTGTTGAGCGCCAATCCGGCCAGGAACGCCCCGATGATCGGTTCCAGGCCCGCCGCGTGCGCCAGATAGGAACTCAGCAAGGCGACCGCCAGGACGAAGACGAGCTCCGCATTCTCGTCCGCCAGGATCTCGCGGAAGAACCACCGTCCCAGTCGCGGGACCAGGAGCACCACCGCGCCGACGTAGACGAGGATAGACGCCGCGAGGCGCGCCCAGAACCATGCGTTCAGATCGCCCTGGCTGGCGCTGGCGATCACCGCCAGCACCAACAGAGCCAGCGTGTCGGTGATAATCGTGCCGCCGACGGTGGTCGTCACCGAGGGCGACTTGGCCAGTCCGAACTTGCCGACCGCCGGGAAGGTGACCAGGGTGTGCGAAGAGAACATGCTGGCCAGCAGGATCGCCACCGGCAGGCTCATTCCGAACGCCCAAAGCCCCAGGGCGACGCCCATCGCCAGCGGGATGCTGAAGGTCAGGAGCCCGAAGAGAATCGTGTGCGCGCGATTGCGCCGCACCTGGTGCAGATCGATCTCCAGCCCCGCCAGAAACATGATGTACAGCAGCCCGACCGTGCCGAGCAGTTGGACCGTCTGGTCGCGAGCGAGAATCCCCAGGCCGTGAGGGCCGACCAGCGTTCCGGCGGCGATCAGCCCGACGATCTCGGGCAGGCGGACCTTCCTCGCAGACAGCGGCGCAACGAGAATCAGCACCATGACGCTGGCGAAGATCAGCACCGGATCGGAAAACGGCAACATCGGCATCCCTGCAATCACTCCCTGACGCCATGAACCGGGGCGACGCATGCGTCGTCCCCACGGACTTCGAAACGCACTATAGAGGATCGCCGCGAAACCGACAAGCCCGATCGCGCTCGACGGCGTCCGACTCCCGGCGTCGCAGGCGTGGAACCCTGCGGAGCGATTGCCGCAGGTCGCAGGCTCTCCGACTGGCGGCACGTGCAAAGGACGACAGGGCATCCCTCGGGTCAGGTCTTCATCGAGTCCAGCTCGATCAGCGCGATGGGGAAGAAGACGAAGATGGGCAGCCAGGCCCAGAATTCCGGCATAATCCGGTTGCCGAACACGACTTCGGTGGCGAGCATCCTGCAGACGAAGGTCGTCACGAAGCAGCCGGCGGTCAGGACGAAGCTGACGAGGATGGCGGACTTCATCGTTCGCGGGTCGCGGCAGATCAGCACCGGCAGGCTCACCATGAGCATCGTCAGGTTGATCAGGGGGTCCGTGATGCGGAAGTGCTTCTGACTCAGGAGCTGGGCGATGTCCTTGACCTTGGTCTTCTGGTTGGCCAGGGCCGCCAGTTGCCAGGAGCTCAGGAGCGAATCGTAGCCGGCGTTTCGCCGCAGCGCGATGTTCCTCGGCAGCAGGTCGTCGGCCCGATAGAACGCCTCCCGACGCGGGGCCTGATTGGGATCTGTGCTGACATAGACGCCGTCAATCAGATCCCAGGCGCGGGTGGCCGGGTTGAAGGTCGCCAGGTCGGCCGAGAGCCGCCCGGTCACCTCGTAGACGCCGGGACGCGAGGAAATGCTCTTGCGCGTGATGATCGTCGGACGGTCGAGGGTCATCGTCGCGACGTCGTACTTCGGCGAGCACACGAGCGATTTGTTGTCGTCCTCGAAGAACCAGACCGCATAGACCTCTTTGCCCTCCACGTCGTCCTCGTCCTGGACGAGCTTGTCGCTGATCGCCGGGATCAGCAGCTCCTGGTCGGCCACGGCCACCGCCGTGAAGAAGATCACCAAGGCCAGGATCGGCCCCACGATTCGCTTGGCGCTGACGCCGGACGCGATCATGGCGACCAACTCATTGTTCCGCACCATCCGACCCAGCGAAAACGCGGCGGCGACCACCGTGATGACACCCGCGGTGTCACGGAAATACAGCGTCAGCCGGTAGGCATAATACACGCCGATATGCTTCATCAACTCCAGGGCCCCGAGCTTGCCCGCGTTCTCCGCAAACTCGTCGAGGTTCACGAACAACTCGATGATCACCCGCAGGCCGATCAGCACGCAGAACGCGATGAAATACCCGATCAGGAAATTCTTGGCGATGTATCGATCCAGGATCTTCATGCGCCTCAGCCTCGCTGCAGCTTTCTATAGACCACGACCGCCAGAAGGACGAGGAACGCCAGCCCCCCCCACATGACCAGCACCCCGGTGGAACTGTCGGTCCCCGCGTTTTGGGTCAGGTTCTTCCCGCTGACGATCGCAACGATCAACACCGCCGCCGGCAGACAACTGGCGCCGAAGGCGCTGAGCAGGTGCCCGCCCTTCTGAAGGACGCCCAGCCCGATTCCGATCAGAATCATGGGGACGCAGCCGATCCCGAACACCAGCCGGGAGTTGATCTCGGCCTTGATGTCCTTCAACGTGCCTCGGATCATCTTGAAGAGCCCCGCCTGCCCCTTGGCCAACATTTCGCTCGGCGGGTTCTTCAGCATCGCAGCCAGATCCCCCGTGACAAGATCCAACAGGGGAACGCCGCCCAGCCTGCGCCCCACCGCGTCCGGCAACACCAGATTCCCCACGCCGTAGGGCACGAGAGACTGCCCGGTCTCCTGGACGCTCGGATTGTTCAGGTAGACCGTGATCTTCGGCTGGATCGCCCCTTCCTCGACCTGGATCTCGGCCTTCGTGCATTCCAGCCGGCGCCGACGCCCGTTGCGGTCGCACTCCTCCACCACCACCGGCGGCATCAGAACGATCGCCGCCTGATCCCGCAGTTCGCAGCGTCGCGCCGAGAACCGGACGGAACACGAAGGCCCCTTGAACTCGTACGACCCGCCCGACAAAACCGCGTCGTTGACGTCCTGGGCCAGCAGTTCCGTCACATACTGCGTGTAGACCTCGCGGGCCGACCGGGCCACCGGATCGAAGAGCATCAGATCGGCGCCGATCCTCTTCATCTCATCGATCCTCTTGAACTTGATGTCGTCCGGCAGGAGCGACTCGAATTCCATCGTGACCGGCAGCAGCCCCACGGTGCCCTCCCACAGATCGCTGCCCGATCCCATCTGCCGGCAGTTGCGCACGGTCAGTTGGACCTCGTTGAACCGCTCGTGCGGATCGAACTTGACGTGGGTCTCGTCCGACGTGGTGATCTTGCGAATGTCCTGGTTCTTGGAAGCCTGCACGATGACGATCCCATACAGGGTGTCGTCCTCCAGATCCGCATGATCCGCGTAGATCAGGAAGGACCCCGACCCGCTGCGAATGGAGTAGTATCCTCGTCGCTGGAGGTTGCGAAACAGGATCTGCTTGGCGTCGGACTTCAGCGACTTCTCCGCCAAGTGCACGAAGTACGGCATGACGTGGAAACTCAGCAGGAGATTGCCGATTGCCACAAGAACCGCCAGCGTCAGGCCGGGATAGATCAGCGTCATCGCGCCGATCCCGCTGGCCCTGCAGGCGTCGATCTCGTTGTCGCCCGCGAACCGCCCGTAGGCGAGGGCCGAGGCGAACAGCGCCGCCATCGGCAGCACGAACGTCATCGTGACCGGCATGAAGATGAACAACAGATGCACCGCCTGCCGGGGTCCGACGCCGAACTTCTGCACCGGCTGGAGGATCATGCCCAGGCTCAGGATCAGTGTCAATCCAATCGCCGCCAGGATGAAGATCCGCAGCAGTTCGCGGAACATGTACCGGTGCAGCGTGAAAACCATCGATCACTTGTCCTGCTGCTTCAGGGCGATCTCCACCGGGTCCAGGTCGCGGATGCGGTCGCTGTAAACCTCGTGTGGATATTTCTCGAGCAGTTCCTTCTCCATCGCCTCCACCGCCCGGCGGCGTTCCTCGCCGAAGAGCATCCACTTGGCGGAGCTTGCGATCTGCTCGGAGTAATCCTGCGTCTTGGCGGGAATCACCTCATGAACCTTGATCAGCCGCCATTTGGCGCCGTTGCCGTAGAAGCCGGGGATCGGGCCGAGCACCTGGTTCGGCTCGCTCTTGGCCAGTTGGGCCCAGAACACACCTTCGCTGCCGGGCGTCAGACTGTAGGGGCTCACGTCCTTCTGCAACGAATGCTCCTTCCGCAACGCATCGAAATCCCCGCCCTGATCGATCGCCGTCCTGACCTTCTGCGCGGTCTCCTTGTCCGGACACCAGATCTGATCGACCTTCAGCGTCGGATTCGTCGCAAACCGCGAAGGATCCGCGTCGAAATACGCCTTCACCTGCTCGGCCGTGGGCTCCGGGATATCCTTGACCCTCACCTCCTGCGTCTTGTACAGCAACCGGTCGTCCTCGAGTCTGCGAAGCTCGCTGAGCACCTCGGGGTCCTTGTCGTACCCGCGAGACTTGGCCTCCGCGGCCAGAACGGGCCCCCGCAGCCCCATCTCCAGAACCCTCTCGACGCCCTCGGCCTTGTCCAGGTCCTTGGGTCTTCGCGGTGGAGGGAACTCGCAGAGCAACTGGAACCAGTCCTTCACGGTGAACTGCCCGCCGTCGAACGTCGCCAGGAGCAGACTCTTCTCCTCATCGGACAGATCCGTGACGATCTGGCTGTTCAAGATCCAGTACTGCGTCGGCCCTCGCGGCTGGCGGGGACGAAGCAAAAGCCGCTGGTGAATCTCCGCGGTCCTGGCCAGGTTCCCGGTCACCTTCGCAAGATGGCGTTTCGCCGCGACCTCGGCGTAGTACTGCTCGCGAAGCTGATTGACCTTCGCCTGCACGGCGACCGTCTTCGCCTGGTCGCGAGTCAGTTTTGGGCGGGTCTTCATCACCTGATTCACGTCCGAGTCTTCGATCCTGAGCTTGGGACCGAGCTCCGTCTCCAGCAGCCTCGTGACGATCCTCGCCGTTTCGAGCTGCGTGACGGCCCGACGGATCTGCTCGTCCTTGTCGAGCCCCAGCCGGCGGCCTTCCATGCTGGTGGCCTTCTCCGCCACCATCTTGCGGAGCACGGACTGGGCCGTCACCGCCGGCGGTTCCTGATAGAACTGCTCCTCGTGAGGGCGGATCTCCTGCAGGAGACGGCGGACCAGCTCATCCTGGAAGATCGTGACATCGCCGATGGCCGCGACGGCCACGCGGGCCGGCGCGTTGGGGTCTGCGGACGGAGCCGGGGCGTTCTGGGCCCTCAGGACCGATCCTGTCATGCCGGACACACCGATCATGAGGACTGCACGCAGTCCGGAAGCGAGAAAACGAGAGCTGTTCATCAGTGAATCACCTTGTTCAACGGGTACGTGATGATCCCCGAGGCGCCGGCGCGCTTCAACGCGGGCACCAGGGATCTCTCCACGGAATCGTCAATGATCACTTCGATCGCAACGTAGTTGGAATCCGCCAGGCCGGAAATGGTCGGGCTCTTCTCCGCGGGCAGCACGTGGAGCACGGCGTCCAGATCGGTCTTGCAGACGTTCATCTTGAGACCCACCTTGCCGCGGGCCGCGATCGCGGCCTGGAGCAGGATGGCGATGTTCTCGATCTTCTCCCGCTTGAAGGGGTCCTGCCAGGCCTTCTTGTTGGCGATCAGCCGGGTCGTCGACACGATCACGGTGTCCAAAATCCGCAGGTTGTTGGCCCGCAGGGACGTGCCGGTCTCGGTCAGCTCGACGATCGCGTCGACCAGCCGGGCCTTGACCTCCGTGGCGCCCCAACTGAACTCGACGCGCACGTCGATGCCCTTGTCCTGGAAGTACCGCTTCGTGACGCCCAGCAACTCGGTGGCGATGATCCCGCCCTTGAGATCCTCCGGCCTCTCGACCTTCGACTCGTTGGGAACGGCCAGCACCCATCGCGCGGGATTGCTCGTGGCCTTGCTGTACGGCAGTTCGCAGACCTCGACGACGTCGCAGTCGTTCTCCTTGATCCAGTCGAAGCCGGTGATGCCCACATCCAGGACCCCGTCGCCGACATAGCGACCGATCTCCTGCGCCCGCAGGTACACGGGCTGGATCTCCTCGTCGTCGATCGAGGGGAAATAACTCCGCTTGGAGTCGGAAATATGCAGGCCCGCCTTGTCGAACAGGTCCACCGTCGCCTTCTGCAGACTGCCGGCGGGAAGGCCGAGCTTCAAAATTCGTTCACCAGCCACAATCACTCCACTTTCTCTCTGTTGTCGTTCCGGGAACCAACGCCGGGCCCCGGGATCACTTGCGGGCCGTCTTGCCGTTCTTGCGACGGGAGACGGCCTTCTTCCTGCTCAGTTTCGGCGACTCGCTCTCCCGCCGCAGAAGGGCGTAGAACTCGTACGCATCTTTTGCGGAGACTTGTCGAGTCAGAAAACCCTCAATGTCTTCTTCGTCGGCGTCCGGAGCAATGAAGCCATTCTTCCGGAGATACTCGATCATGTCCTTCGTCAGCGGCACCGCATGCGCCTGCATCGAGGTGAGCATGCAGTAGTTGATCACGAACCGGCTGACCCCGTCGAGCTTCTCGAGCCCCTCTTTGGCGGGCCGCTTGCCGAGCTTCTTGAGGACGGCCAGACTGATCTTGTGGTGCTCGTTGAAGATCCCGCGCAGGGCCGCCGTCAGGGAGGAAGCCGCGGCCCGGCAGGAGGCGGCGTTGCCGCCCATCGCCTCGGCGATCTCCTCGATCCGCGAGACCCGCAGGTCGTTCCAGTCCACGAACGACGTTCGAATCTCCCGCAGAGCCCTCGACGCGGCGGCTTCGCTGAGCCTTTCGCTGATGATGCCGCAAATCAAGGCCTCGGCCGGATCCTCGTAGGTCGTCTTCTCGACCTTCGGGTGCACCCGCTTCAATTCTCGGTACAGCTTCTGAAGCCGCTGAGCATATTCCTTACTGTTCTTCATGGCCCTTCCAGATACCGCAGCAGGTCGGCAACCTCACAACACCCGAACACGAAGAACCGCCGAACGTCGATCGGGACGGCGTCGAGAGCGGCAGGTCATGATTCCTCCTCCTGCACCGGCTCCTCGGCCTGTTCGTTCCTGCGACGTTCGCCGGACACTTCATCGATCAGCCTCATCACATCCAGGGTCTTGCGAAACTGCTCATCCACATAAAAACGCAGCACGGGACAGAATTTGCTCTCCAACGCCTCGGCCAGGAACGACTGGATCCTCGTCCGGGCGTGCGTGATCGCGGCAAAGGTCTTGCCCTTGCCCGCCTCATTCGAGGCGAAGATGCTCAGATACACATCCGCACTGCGCATATCTGCCATTACTTCCACCCGCGTGACGCTCACGAAACCAGTGATGCGGGGATCGTTCAAATGATTGGCGATCGCGTCGCTCACCACATCCCGAATCACTCGGGCCGCTTTTTCCTGCCTTCGGGTCGGCATAGGGTATCTTCCTTCAGGACCGGCAACCCCGGGACTCTCACGATCCCAGCGTCCTGGCTATCTTGACGATCTCATAGAACTCCAGGACATCGTCCATCTTGATATCATCAAACCCGGCCAGCTTCACGCCACACTCCAACCCTGCCTTGACCTCGCGGGCATCGTCCTTGAAGTGCTTGAGGGACTCGATGGCGATACCGTCCCTCACCACGATGTTGTTCCGGATCAACCGCACCTTGCCGTTCTTGGCGGCCACGCCGTTGGTGACGTAGCAGCCGGCCACCGTGCCGATGCGGGACACCTTGAAGGTGGCCCGGACCGTGGCCCTGCCGAGCGTCTTCTCCTGCTCTTCCGGCTCCAGCAGACCGGCCATCGACTTCCTCAGGTCGTCCGTGATGCGGTAGATGATGTTGTACAATCGAATGTCCACGCCCTCGGCCTCGGCCGTCCGCTGGGCCCGTTCGTCGGCCACCACGTTGAAACCGATGATGATCGCGTTGGACGCCTCGGCCAGCAGAACGTCGCCCTCGGTGATGCCGCCGGGCATCGCCTGAAGGATGTTCAGCCGCACCTCTTCCGTGCTCAGCTCCGACAGGTACTTCTTCAGCACGTCCACCGAGCCCTGCACGTCGGCGCGAATGATCAGGTTCAGCTCCTTGACGTTGCCGGCCTCGATCTGGCTGAACAGGTTCTCCATGGTCACCTGGGTCCGTTCCGCCAGCGACTTCTCCCGGGCCCGCAGCTTGTTCTCCTCGGCCGCGGCCTTCGCCTGGTTGATGTCGCGCACGACGTAAAACCGGTCGCCGGCCAGAGGAACGTCGTTGAGGCCCGCAACCGCCACCGGCATCGAGCTGGTGGCGTACTTCACCTTCTTGCCGGTGCTGTCGGTCATCTGCCGAACGCGTCCGTAGGACTTGCCCGCCAACAGGACGTCGCCCTTCTCCAGGCGGCCTTCCTTGATCAGGACGGTCGCCACGGGGCCTTCCTGCGTCGACATCCGGGCTTCGACCACCCAGCCCGTGGCCGGGATGGTGTCGTCGGCCTTGAGTTCCAGCAGTTCGGCCACGTAGTCCAGGGCTTCCAGCAAATCGTCGACGCCCTGGCCGGTCGTGGCGCTGGTCTTGACGACCTCGGTCTGGCCGCCCCACTCGGTGGGCGTCAGCCCGTGCTCGGACAACTGTGCGTAGATCCGGTTCAGATCGATGCCCGGAAGGTCGATCTTGTTCAGCGCCACGACGATCGCGACGCCCGCGGCCTTGCTGTGAGCGATCGCTTCGATCGTCTGGGGCATCACCCCGTCGTCGGCCGCAACCACCAGGACCACGATGTCGGTCATGTTGGCGCCGCGGGCCCTCATGGCCGTGAAGGCCTCGTGCCCCGGCGTGTCCAGGAACGCCACCGTCTTGTTGTCCCAGCTCACCTGGTAGGCACCCATATGCTGCGTGATGCCGCCGGCCTCGCCCGCAGCCACATGCGTCTTGCGGATACGGTCGAGAAGGCTCGTCTTGCCGTGGTCCACGTGGCCCAGCATGGCCGCGACGATGGGACGCCTCTTGAGGTGCGCCCGCTCCCGTTGTTCGAATTCCTTCTGGATCTCCTCTTCGAGGGTGGCCTTGCGCTCGACGACCAGTTCCGTGTCGAACTCCACGGCGATCAGTTCGGCCACCTCGTTGCTGATCGACTGGTTGGCCGTGGCCATGACCCCCTGCTGCATCAGCTTGCCAATGATGTCGGCGACCTTGACCGCCAGGGCGGCCGAAAGATCCTTCACCAGAATGGGCTCGCTCAGGACCACTTTCTTGGGCCGGGCCGGAACGCTGCCGCTGTCCTTGGCGCCCTTCGAAGCGATCCGCCGGGTCGGACGAAGACGCAGGCCCTCTCCGCCAGCGGCGGTCAGACGCGCCTGCCGTTCTTCAATATCGCGCTGCCGCCAGTTCTTGTGGAGCTTGCTCCGCTTGGCCTCGTCTTCCGTCTCTTCTTTGCGACGACCATGCGTGCGGTCCTTGGTGGATCGCGGCTTGGCGCCCTTCTTGTCCGCCGCATCCGAGGATCCCGGGACCCGGGCGGACCCTGTCGCGTCTTTGTTCCTGTACATCAACGGCTGTGTCACCGGGGCGTCATACCGCGGCTTGAAACGAGACCGCGGACGATCCAGAGGCTCCGGCGCCTCAACGCGAACGACCTGCGGACCACTGAGCTTCGCAGGTCGGGGCTTCTCCAGCATGGGCCCGGCGGGCACCACGACGATTGGCTCTCTGGCCTTCACCACAGGCCTGGGCGGCTCCGGCGGCTTCTCTTCCGCCTTGGGAACCGTCGCTTCCGGGGCCTGCGCCGCAACGGCCGGTGCCGGCGGAGCCGCCTCGATCGGCGGAGCCACCGGCTCGGGCGTTGCCGGCATCACTTCAACCGGCTGCGTCTCCGCTGCCGCAGACGCCGACTCTTCCGAGGCGACGGGCTCGAGCTCTTCCTCGACTTTCCTCTCGACCGGCAGCTCTTCCGCCTCCCCGGCTTCCAACTCGACCTCGTAGCCGTCGGATCCGACCTCGACCTCGTCGAGCCTCGGCTTTTTTTTGACGCGGACCTCGGCCAGATCCACCTTCTCCGCCGTTTCCACGGTGGTGACGTTCTCCCCCTCGCTGAACCATTCTCGAATCGTGGCTGCCAACCCCGCGGAGATCGTGGCCATGTGGTTGCGGACGTCCAAGCCCTCGTCCTGGCACTTCTTCACAATCGCCGAACTCTTGACCCCGAGCTCTCGCGCCAATATGTACACTCTTGTAGTAGCCAAAAAGCCTCCACGAATTACTCTAAGTCCTCGGGCAGCGTCGTCTCCAACGCCCTCGCCTGTTGGGCCATCTGTTTCTGAGACTGCTTCTGATCCGCTTCCGCGGTCAATGCCTTGGCCTCGCGATCCGCCGCCTCAACCAGTTTCCCGGCCAGCGCGCGATCCAGCTTCAACTCCGCCACTAGCGGATCCGTTCCGACATCATCCAGATCGAGCACCGAGATAATCCCCAGCGCGATCAGCTTGTCCACAATGACGTCGTCGGCCCCCTCGACACCCTTGACGGTGCTGGCGAGCCGCTCGATCCCCTGGTTGTATTCATCCGGGGTCAGGATGTCGATATCCCACCCCGTCAGCCTGGCGGCCAGACGGACGTTCTGCCCGTGCTTGCCGATGGCCAGGCTCAACTGATCCTCTTCTACCACGACCGTCGCACGTCCCAGCTCGAAGCACAGCGCGATCTCGCTGACCTTCGCGGGCATCAGGGCGTTGGCTACCAGAGTCTGCGAAGACTCGTTCCACCGAACGATGTCGATCTTCTCGCCGCCCAGCTCGTCGACGATGTTCTTGATCCGGCTGCCCCGCACGCCGACACAGGCGCCGACCGGGTCCACCTTGTCGTCGAAAGAGGTGACGGCGACCTTGCTGCGATACCCCGCCTCGCGGGCCAAGGCGCGGACTTCGATGATCCCCTCGGCGATCTCCGGAACCTCCGACTCGAACAGCCGGCGGATGAAGTCCGGGTGCGTCCGCGATAGGATGATCTTGACCTGGCTGGCGGTCTCCTTCACGTCGAGGATCAGGCACCGGATTCGCTCGCCCGGGCGATGGGTTTGCCCCATGATCTGTTCGCCCTTGGGCATGAACCCCTCGGTCCAATGGTCCAGATTCACGATCAGCGTGCCGCCCTCGTACCGAACGACCGCCCCACTGACGAGCTGCCCCTTCCTCTGGGCGAATTCGCTGAAAATGCTGTCTCGCTCGTCGGCCCGGATTTTCTGGATCATGACCTGCTTGGCCGTCTGAGCCGGGATTCGGCCGAGACGCTTGATGTCGATCGGCTGGCCGTCCTTGAACGCCGTCACCCGACCGCTGCCGCGGTCGATCTGAACGATGATCTCACTCTCCGCCTCGCCGAAGTGCTTGCGAACTGCCGAGACCATGGCCTCCTCAAGATCGGCAAAGATCGACTCTTTGTCGATATTCTTGTCTCTCGCGATATTATCCACTATTCTCAGTAGTTCCTGGTTCATGATCCGATTTCCGTAAGACCAAAAAAAAAGGGACCTTTCGGTTCCCACTTCCAAATCCCTGCCGACCGAGGTTGTCATCTGCCCTTCGCCTACATCAGCTGCCTCCGAGAGCGGTTTGACCCTTCAACCAGCCCAACAAGCCAAACCTCATCTTCAACCTCACTGGCACCGGGACATCGAAGCAGAAACATCGATTCCACAGCCTGCGTCTGTGCGAGAATGCAGCGGGTTCCATGCTTCATACGCTCACGTCGCCGCCCTAGTCACACATCCGCTGCAAATCATCCCTTGCACCTTTGCCTCTGGCACAATGCTGTGGTAGCCATTAGTTCATTCACCGAACTGGCCATCATAATCGCCAAACCCTTGACTGGCAATAACTTTTTCATACATTTTGCCGTTTTGGGCACGTTCTTCGCCAGTATCCGTCCAAGGACGCGGATTTCGACGCCGCCACGCGCTCCAGGCGCCACCGGCAGCACACAATAAAGGAATGCCTCGACCCCCTCCAGAAAGAACGCCAAACCAGCCCAACGCCCCACATATAGGGGGTTGGAGCAGGCAACCGCCAACAGGTGGGGCTGGCCACGGATTATGCGATTTCTACGCCGCGGCCGACCACGGGGCTTGCCAACCGCCGGACCCCTCGCTATATTCCTTCCGACAACCAGAAAGCAAGGCAGATCAAGGAGAAATTGATGGGACCGAAACTGGTCGTGGTAGGAGCAGGTGGACGGATGGGCCGGCGGATCATCGCCATGGCCGCCGAATCGAAGCATTTTGAGATCGTCGGGGCCGTCGAGCGGGCCGGTCACCCCGATTTGGGCAAAGATATCGGCACTCTGGCCGGGATCGAGCGGCTGAACGTGCCGCTCTCGACCTCCTGGCCGGCCGGCGCCCAGCTCGCCGTCGACTTCTCCATGCCCGAGGTCGCCGAGGCGACCATCAAGACCTGCGTCGCCCAGGGAATCGCCTTAGTCATGGGCACAACAGGACTTACGGCCGCCCAGCACGAGGCCCTCAAGGCCGCCGCCCTCAAGATCCCCATCGTCTACAGCACCAACATGAGCGTCGGCATGAACGTCCTTTTCAACCTCGTGGGCAAGGTGGCCGCCATGCTCGGCGAGGACTACGACATCGAAATCGTCGAAGAGCACCACCGGTTCAAGAAAGACGCCCCCAGCGGCAGCGCCCTGACCCTGGCCCAGAACATCTGCAAAGCAACCAGCCGCCCCTACCCCGACAGCCTCGTCCACGGCCGAAGCGGCAAGGAGGCCCTCCGCAAGAAGGGCGAAATCGGCATGCACGCCATCCGCGCAGGAGACATAACCGGAGTCCACAGCGTGATTTACGGCACGCTGGGCGAGACGATCACTCTGAACCACACAGCCCTGAGCCGCGACACTCTCGTCCGCGGCGCGATCCGGGCCGCCGAGTGGCTCCCAGGCAAACCCGCCGCCCTCTACTCCATGGCCGACGTCCTCGGAATCAAGTAGCCGCAACCC
>JAAYVJ010000627.1 GCA_012517265.1 Planctomycetota bacterium
CGCGGCGGCACTGCAAGAGGATTGGACTCTCGCGGTACTTCTTCAGAACATCCGCTCCATCGGCAGGGACGGGGACTGTCCTGCATCTTGAGACTCAACCGTCCATAGAGGGACCGCCGAGCCCGGCGTGAGTAAGCGGGCGGAATCGATAACCTGTCTGTTCGGCCGCACGGACGGCGGCGAGAGTGTCTTCGTAGAACTTCTCCTGGGCGCGGACGGGCTGGCCTAGGCACGGCACCGGCCTGTACTCTCCATCGGGCAACAGTTCGCAGGCTTTGACGTTGTCCTCGAAGTACACCCTGAGCATCTCGATCAGACGCTGGCGGATCCGGGCGTCGCGAATGGGAAAGAGGATTTCGAGCCTCCGATCGAGGTTGCGTTTCATCCAGTCGGCGCTGGCCAGGTAGACCTCCTCGTGCCCGCCGTTGGCGAAGTAATAGACGCGGGAGTGCTCGAGGAAACGGTCGACGATGGAACGAATGTGGATGGTCTGCGATACCCCTTCGACCCCGGGACGCAGACAGCAGATGCCGCGGACATTCAGGAGGATCTTGACGCCCGCTTGGCTGGCTTTGCACAGGGCCTCGCAGATCCCCTTGTCCTCCAGGGCGTTCATCTTGGCCATGATCAGGCCCGGCCGATCGGGCGTGGAGACTTGGATTTCCCGTTCGATCAGTTCCGTGAACCTTCTGCGGAGATCCGTCGGCGCGATTGCCAACTGCCGCCATTCGACCGTCTCCGACAATCCCGTCAGCAGGTTGAAGAAGGCCGCGACGTCCGAGGCCAGATCCTCATCGCAGGTCATCAGTCCCAGGTCGGTGTACAGCCTAGCGGTCCTCTCATTGTAGTTGCCGGTCGCCAGGTGCACGTAGCGGCGGATCCGGCCCGACTCCCGCCGGATCACGAGCAGGGCTTTGGCATGGGTCTTGAAGCCGGCAATCCCGTAGATCACGTGGCAGCCCGCGTCCTCCATGCGTCGGGCCCAGAGGACGTTCTTGGCTTCATCGAACCGGGCCCTCAGTTCGACCAGCACGGTCACTTCCTTGCCGTTTTCGGCGGCCCGGACGAGGCTCTGGACGATCGGAGAGTCGGCGCTGGGTCGGTAGAGCGTCTGCTTGATGGCCAGCACGTTCGGGTCCTCGGCCGCGCGAGAGACCAGCTCGATCACCGGTTCGAACGACTCGTAGGGGTGGAACAGGAGTATGTCCTGGTCCCGGATCGCGGTCCACAGGTCCGGGGCGCCCACGAGATCCCGAGGCGTCTGCGGGGGCCAATCGGGGACCGCCAATCCTTGGGGCGACGGGATGGACAGCATCTGCATGAGCGCTTTTGCATCGAGCAGGCCGTCGACCTCGTAGATCTGCTCGGGGCGCAGCGCAAGCGATGCGGCGAGCCATTGGATGATATGAGGAGCGGGGCGGGCGCTGATTTCCAGCCGCACGGCGTCCCGTCGTTTGCGGGAGGTCACGGCATCCCGGATGGTCTCAAGAAGATCCTCGTCCCTGGCGTCCTGGACGGTCACATCTCCGTCCCGGGTGATGCGAAAAACCGCGGAGGCCAGCAACCGGCTTGCCCCGATCAGCGTCTCGGCGTTGTCCAGCAAGATCTCCTCCAGCGGCGCGACGCAGGTGCCTTTGTCCCACGGGATGTTCACGAATCGGGGGAATAGACCGGGCACCGGGACCACCAGAAGCCTGGGCACGGACTCGCTCTTCTCCGGACAGGTCACCAGAAGAGCCACGAACAACTGAAGACCTGGCAACAGGGGGCAGGGCTCGATCTCCTCGACCGCCATGGGCGTCAGGACCGGTTGCACTTCGGTGCGGAAGAACTTTGCAAGAAACTCCCGCTGCCTGGGAACCCAATCGGCCCGGCGAACCACGCGCACATCCCGACCGGCAAGCTGCTCCAGCACATCCGCCACCGCGGCGGTCTGTCTGGCGACCATCTCCCGGACTCTCGCGGCGATCAGGGACAGTTGCTCGGAGACCGTGAAACCGCCAGCATCGCGTTTGCGGACGTCGGCCGCCTGCTGTCTTCGCAGGTCCGCGACGCGGATCATGAAGAACTCATCGAGATTGGAGCTGACGATGGAGAGAAACTTGAGCCGTTCCATGAGGGGCAGGTCGTCGCACTTGCCCTGCTGAAGGACCCGGTCGTTGAATTCCAGCCAGCTCAACTCGCGATTGAGCAGGAGATCGGAGAGTTTCATATCGTTCTTGGCCATAGTTCCTTGCCCGCCATCAGCCCGCGGCCTCCACAAGGACGTCGAGACCGTAAATGTCCGCGAACATATTCGCTTTTTCCGCGAGGGAACGCCGCTCCATAATCAGATCGGGATTGCCCTCGACCGAAAGGGTCAACTCGTTCTTTCGGATCTTGCACGTGAAACCCTTGATCTGCTGCGTGCGACTGACGTCCAACGCGTCGGCCACCCGCAGAATGGCCGCCAGTTTGTTGACGATCATCCTTCGCTCCCGCGACATGCTCATGTACTCCGCGTGAGACGGCTCGGGGCAACTGCGCCGGTGGTAGCGCGCGATGTTGGCCACCATGATCAGTTCGTCCTGGGTCAGTCCCAGGATCTCGGAGTTCATGATGAGATAGCAGCTATGCTTATGGCGGGCCCGGCTCGAAACGAACGCGCCGACATCGTGCAACAGGGCCGCCACCTCGAGCAGGAGCCGATGTCTCGCACCCAGGCGATGCTCGTTCGCCAACTCGTCGAACAACCGGACGGCGAGCATCCTCACGTGTTCGGCGTGGGCGGGGTCCGTGCGGTACTTCTGGCCGATCGCGTACGCCGACTGAATCACCTCCCGATACAGCGAATCGGCCTGGCGACCGGTGACTCCGGCAACCAGGTCCTGGAGGATGCCGTCCCGCATCGAGACGCCGGTGACGATCATCTCCTTGGCCCCGGTCGTCTTCAAGAGAGCCTGGTATACCAACAGGGCCGGGACGATGGTCTCGGCATCGCTAAAC
This sequence comes from Planctomycetota bacterium, assembly GCA_012517265.1. GTDB lineage: Bacteria > Planctomycetota > Phycisphaerae > Sedimentisphaerales > Anaerobacaceae > PLanc-01. The sequence goes on from JAAYVJ010000627.1 coordinate 2,986, forward strand.
GGGATGTTGTAAGTCCTGGCCAGTTTGTCGGCCGTGAAGCTCTGCCGGGCGTTGAGCCATTCGTCCAACGCCTCCTTCGTCACGACCCGCAGCCCCGCTTCCTTGAGCGGCTTTCCGAACTGTGCCGCGGCCCATCTCGCATCGCCGCCGACCACGATGAATGCCTGGACGCTTCGCAGTGGAAAGACGCCTTTGAAAGTGGATATCGCCCCGGCGATCTGTTGGCGGATCATCTGGACGGCCCGGTCGCCCGTCATCGTGCCGGTGGAGAGCACCTCCTGCATGCGCACCGAGCCGATCGGCAGGCTCTGGGATGCGGCGATCCGGCCGTCGTGGAGCACGTTCATGATGGCGCCGCCCCCGCTGACCTCGACGACCAGGGCGTCGCCCTGTTTCAAGAGGCTGTCGCCGGCGGCGTGGCGGACCGCGGAGACGATCAGCCGGCCCTCCTCCGCCACGCTGAGGACCGAGACCTCCAGACCGGTGGCCATGAGGATACGATCGACGAAGGTGTCCCCGTTCGTGGCCTCCCGCAACGCGGTGGTCGCCACGGCCCGGATGCGGCCGGGACCGTAGGTGTTGAGCACGTATCGGTAGTCTCTCAGGATGGCCAGGGCGGTTCGCATGGTTTCGGCGCGAAGACGCCCCGTGCGAAACACGTCCTGTCCGAGCCGAACCGCGCGCGAGAGCCGCTCCAGAATCTCCAGTGTGCCGCTGGGCAGGACCTGGGCGATCTCCATCCGGATCGCGTTCGAACCGATGTCGATGACCGTCAGCACTTCGGGCACGCCGGCGGGTGTCTGTCCGGCGGCGGACACAGCATCCGATTGGGACGGCCTTTCACATGGGGGTGTGCTGTGCTCGATCGTCTTGCGTTCCTCGCCTCTGTCTGCCGCGCACGAAATCAGCCAACCGCCGTTTCTGGTTGTCTCCAACGATGTCATAGTCATCCTCGGTCCGGCGATCGAAGGCGCCGGCAGCCCTGCATGATCGGCCTCTATCGTTTCGACGCTCTTACGCGAATCTTGATTTCACAGTTCCGGCCCCAGATCGATTCCAGCAGATCGGCCTTCTTTTTCGCGGCTTCCTCCTCCTCGTCCGCCGGTTCATTCGCCTCGCATAGGATTGCGATGCTC
>JAAYVJ010000628.1 GCA_012517265.1 Planctomycetota bacterium
CCAGCTTCATGAAGTCGCTGACGTGGTTGGCGCCCCGACTGCGAATCCCCGCGACCGCCAGGCGGATCTGGCTGTTGGCCCCCAGCACGCTGGGCATCAGGTTGAACGAAGACAGGGCCGCATACGAGCCGGCCGTCGCGACCGCGGTGCGTTTCAAGAATCCCCGGCGGTTCATCTCACTCATTATCTGCTCCTTTCGCTGTCCATCAAGCGGCGTCAACACATCCACACAACACAGCAAAGACGTTCCCCGCGGCCCATCTATTGCGAGAACCCGGCCCCCATCCTACCAGACGCCCCCACCCGGCAGAAGCCTTTTCCGCCCCCAAGACGGCCCCGCGTGAAATCGTCCTTTCCAGGCGGTTCAGCCGAAGCGAACGCCACAGTGCCTTTGGCAGTCGCCACGAACTGTGGCCGGGAAGCGAAGCCAGCCGCCCTCTTCGCCCGCTACTGCCCTGCGGTCCGTTCCTTCTTCAGCGGCGTGGTCCACAGGTATAGCGTGTAGGTTTGATCCGTATTGTCGTCCTCCTTCACCGTGACCACCTTGTCCGGGATCACCCCCTGCATATCGAAGGCGTGCGAGACGATCCTCGAGCCCGGCTTGAGCTTCTCCAGTTGCGGGATCAACTTGACGTTGAGGCTGGGCAGCAGGTACAGCGTGACGACGTTCGCGTCGCTCAGATCGAGCGTGAAGATGTCCTTGCGATAGATGGAGACCAGCTTGCCGACGCCTGCGCGTTCGACATTCTCCAGCGATTCCTCGACGCGTTTGGGGTCGATGTCGAAGCCGCAGGCCCGACAACCGTATTTTTTGGCGGCCGTCACCGGAATGCGGCCGTCGCCGCAGCCCAAGTCATAGACCAGGTCCTTCTGCGTGACCTGGGCCAGTTCCAGCATCTTCTCGACCACCTTGGGCGGCGTCGGCAGGTAGATGACGTCCGGCCTGCGCAGTTCGGAGATCTGCTCCCTCTTCAGCGGCGTCGTCCACAGGTAGATGCGATGATCGCGGGGCGACTTCTCATCCCCCTTGACCGTAACGATCCGGTCCGGCGTGACGCCCTTCATGGCGAAGGCATGCGAGACGATCCTCGAACCCGGCTTGAGCTTCTCCAACTGCGGGATCAGCTTGACGTTCAAGTCCGGCAGCAGATACAGCGTGACGACGTTGGCGTCGCTGATGTCCAGCTTGAAGATGTCTTTCTGCTGGATCGTGACGAGTTTCTCGACCCCGCTGTTCCGCACGTTCTCCAGGGACTCGCGGACGCGGTTGGGGTCGATGTCGAAACCGAAGGCCCGGCAGCCGTACTTCTTCGCGGCCGTCACCGGGATGCGCCCGTCGCCGCAGCCCAGGTCGTAGACCACGTCGTCCTTGGTCACCTTGGCCAGCTTGAGCATCTCCTCCACGACGTTCTGAGGAGTCGCCACGAATACGACGTCCGGCTTTCGGGGAGGCTCCGCCCCCCACACGGACAGGCTCAAACCCATCGACACCGCAACGGCACAGACGAACGACGCTCTCCTTGCCATGGTCTGCCCCTTTTCAACGGATGGTTTCCACGTCCTGCAGTAGTACGCACGAACCAATGATGCCGAACGCAAGACTCGCATTCTATTGCACCCAAGACGGCAAGGGAACCCCCCAGCAGAAATCACTACGCCATGGGGGATGGCCGCGTCCGCGGCGCGCCATCACTGGCGGACCCGCCGGAACCGGCAGGACCACGGCTCTCTCACAATCCGCCGGAGGCGCCGCAAAGAGAGGACAGGAGGTTTCGCTGCTCCTGTGACAACTGCGGCCGCAACAGCACCAGATGCTGCGTCACCCTGAGTTCCAGGGCGCTGTAGGCTTGGATAAGATCTTCGAGTTGCGTCAGGAACGCCTCACCGTCGATCCGCGATGTCTCCAGGTTGGCCGCGAGATCCGCGTGCACTTGGCTGAGTCTGCCCCTGAGCGTGGCGACCTGACCGTCGAAATCCGGGTCCTGCTGCCCGATCCAGGCGGCCTGCTCCTCGGTCAGCCGGAGCTTGCCGACGAATCCGCGTTGAGCTTCAGAACCGCCTCGGTACTGCCGTCCGAAACCAGGCCCGCCCCAGCCTCGGGAGTCGTCGGGTCCGCGGCCGCCCATATACCCCCTGCCACGAGTCCCTTCGGAAGCGCCGCCCCGCCATCGGTATCGCCTCTGGACCTGGCCCCGCACCGAGCCGGCGCAGGATTGAAGGAGCGACCGCATCTGGGATTGCGAAAGGGAATCCTGCAACTGCGTCAGATGCCGCCCCACCGTTCTCAGAACCGTCGCATAGGACTCGACGACGCGATTGGCCTGGTCCAGGATCTGCTCGCCCTGAGCGTTCGCATCGGCCAGCATGGACGACAAGGCACGCTGCTCGGCGCGGACGGCGTCCATCATCTGGCGGGTCTGCACATCGAACTGCCGCTCGGCCTCAACCACCCCGGCGGGAGCGCCGTGCAGCCAGGAAACAGCGACCGGGTCCTGCCCGGCGGCTCGGTCGGCCGCACCAGTCCGTCCGAGATAGAAGGAGGCCGCGCCCGCCGCGACAGAAACAACAACGAAAGTCAACAAGCCGCGACGGATCATGTTCGTCCATCCTCCGCCGGTGTCGACTCATCCTGAAGCACGAGCCACGAAAGGCTCTCCCCGGTGTCGAGGCCCAGGGCTGAGATGTAGGCCGGCGGATCGGCCTGGCCGGACATCGGCGCCCGGCGCGCGCTCCAGCGTCCGCCCAGGTATCCCAGGGGCACGGCGACCGCCAGCGCCGCGGCGAAGCGGAGGGCCGCGACGAAACCGACGGAACGGAGAATGAACCGACGGCCCGTCTCCTTGTGAGGCGAGGCCTCCCCTGCCGGGCCAGGCGATGCGGCTCTCCCGGAGGCGGGGACCTCCCATGCGCCCAGGATCTCCCACGTTCGCCGCACGGCGTCGGACTTCTCCCGACACTGGAGGCACTGCCGGAGATGCCCTTCGAGGGCCTCCTTGCGGCCCGCGTCCAGCCGGCCTGCCGCCAGCTCGATCAACTCGATGTCTCTTGCATGCTCCATACGTACTGCCTCATCTTTTGAACGTTCGAGCGACCAGGCCCCCTGCGGCGTCAACTCGAAAAATCCCGATGCTCCAGCAGATTTTTTCGCA
>JAAYVJ010000100.1 GCA_012517265.1 Planctomycetota bacterium
AAGATCTTGTCGCCCCAGACGATCGGGCTGGACGTGCCCTTGCCGGGGATCGGGGCTTTCCATCGGATATTCTGCGTCTCGCTCCAGACAAGCGGCGGGTTGCCCGTGGGGGAGACGCCGGAAGCGAGCGGCCCGCGCCAGCTCGGCCAGTTGTCCTGGGCCTGGTCCGCAGGCGCGGCGCAGGCGAGCGTCGCCAGGACGAGGGTGGAGATTGACAGCGTGTGGATGGCTCCGTTCATGGGTGTCCTCCCGTTCCCAGGTTCGTATCGTCCGTCGACCGGCCCAACCGCAGGAAGGTGCGACCTGCTCGTCGATTCGGGCGTCAGGATAGCAGATCGGGCCGGCTTGTGCAATCCGTTGCATCTTGAGTGGTGATCCGGTACTGTAGAAAGCATTCGTCGCCGGGGCCGGCTGCTTCCAGCGGGCTGGAGACGGAATTCGGGAGGACAGCACATGGCGGACACGACGGGCATTTCGAGACGTGGCACACTCCAGGGCATTGGCGCGCTCGGCACGGCGGCGATGTTGGGCTCGGTCGACGGTGGGCTTGTGCGTGCATCCGAAGAAACGCCTTGCGGCGTCACTACGAACGGGCGGATGAACCGGGCGATCGTCGAGAGGGTCTTCGCGACGCCGTTGATCGACACGCACGAGCATCTGATCGAGGAGAAGGAGCGGCTCTCGGGGACGACCAACGGGCGGGTCAAGGCCGACGACTGGAGCCTGCTGCTGAGCCACTATCTCGATTCCGACCTCGCTGTGGCGGGCATGCCGGGGGATGTGTACGACCGGTTCTTCTCGGACAAGACCGACCCGATGGACAAGTGGAAGCTGTTGGAGCCGTACTGGCCGGCGGTCAAGAACACCGGCTACGGCCTGGCGGTGCGGATCGCCATGCAGAGGCTCTACGACGTGGACGACCTGTCGGCCGCGACCGTCAAGAACATCCAGGCAAGCTACGAGAGCACCCGACGGCCGGGTTTCTATCGACGCATTCTGTGCGAGCTGGGCAAGATCGAGTCGTGCCAAGTGAACTGCCTGAGCAAGCCGTTCGGGGAATCGGACATGCCCACGCTGCTCATGCAGGACCTCAGCATCGTCGGGATGTTCGACGGTCCGAACTTGAACGGATCCGGCAAGCCCACGGGCATCGAAGTCCGCGAACTGGCGGACTGGCACCGAGTCATCGATTGGTGGTTCGAGAAGTACGGCAAGTACGCCGTTGCGGTGAAGTCGCAGAACGCCTACGGCCGGGACATCGACTACGAGCAGGTGCCGGCGGAGAAGGTCGAGGGGATTTTCAAGAAGCGGCTGGCCAAAGAGGCCCTGACGGACCGGGAGCAAAAGGCCCTGGCGGACCACCTGTTCTGGCGGGCGGTGAATACCGCGACGAAGCACAAGCTGCCGGTCAAGCTCCACACCGGCTACTACGCCGGGCACAACTACATGCCGTTGGAGCGGCTGCTGCACAATCCCGGTTCGGTCACCGAATTGTGCCGCAAGGCTCCCGAGACGCGGTTCGTCTTCATGCACATCTGCTATCCGCACTACGAGGAGCTGCTCGCGGCGGCCAAGCACTATGCCAACGCCTACGTCGACATGTGCTGGTCCTGGATCATCAACCCGGTTGCGGCCAAGGACTTCCTGAAGAAGTACCTCGTGACATGCCCGGCCAACAAGATCCTCACCTTCGGCGGCGACTACATCCCGGTCGAGCCGGTCCTGGGCCATGCGACGATCGCCCGAAAGGGCATCGCGTTGGCTCTAAGCGAACTGGTCGAAGAAGGCTGGCTGACCCAGGCAGACGCCATCGAGCTGATTGACCCAATCATGCACAACAACGCCCGGCAGATCTTCAATCTCGCCGAGAAGAGCAGGGTTCTCGAAAACGTGAAGTGGACATGATCTGGACGTGATGAAAGGCGTACTGATCAAGATTCTTGTTATCTGCATCATCGCCGCCATCTGCGGCGTCATCGTGGGCATTGGGTTCTCGCTCTTCTTCTACGGCCTAGTCCCGGACGATGACCTGCGGGCTCGGATCTACCTCTCCGACACTGAGGCAAAGGTGAGATTCCGTTTTTGGATAGCATTCGCCGCTGGAGCGATCTTCGGTGCCGTATGGTCATACAGAATTGTCAAGTCGATCCACTTCAAGTGACGCAGGCAATCGTGCAAGGGAACAGAACGAGCGGCAACACGACCATGGGACTGGCGAATCGAGGAGCGGCTGAACTTGGTGAACACAATGAATCTGCAGGATTTGATCAATCGCAAAACCCCTCCAGCCGCTTGGGTGGAGGGGGAGAACATCCCCTGGAACGATCCTGACTTCAGCGAGCGCATGCTGAGCGAGCATCTTTCGCAAGACCACAATCTCGCCAGCCGGCGGTTCGAGATCGTCGACCGGCAAGTGCAGTGGATTCAGGATGAGGTTCTTCGCGGCGCGCCGACGCGCATTCTCGATCTGGCGTGCGGGCCCGGATTCTACACGAGCCGACTGGCGCGCCTGGGACACGAGTGCGTGGGGATCGATTACGCCCCAGCGTCGATTCGACATGCTCGGGAAACGGCCACTCGGGAGAAGCTGGCCTGTACGTACCATCTGGCAGACGTGCGAGAGGCGGAATACGGCGAAGGGTATGGTCTTGTCATGATGCTCTTCGGCCAACTGAATGTGTTCCGCAGGGCCGATGCTCGTTCGGTCCTTGCGAAGGCCCATTCGTCGCTCGCCCCCGGCGGCCTGCTGCTGCTCGAGCCGCAGCGATGCGCCACGGTCCAGAAAAACGGACGAGCCGGGACCTCCTGGTATTCCTGCGGCGAGGGGGGCGGCCTGTTCTCCAGCCGTCCGCATCTGTGTCTGTGCGAGAGCGACTGGGACGCCGCCGGTCAATCCACCACGCAACGATTCTTCGTCGTCGATGG
>JAAYVJ010000629.1 GCA_012517265.1 Planctomycetota bacterium
AGACCCGTGGCGCAAAGGCGATGCTCCGGACGGAGGCTGCCGTCGGGACATTCCTGCGCCACCTGGGCAAGGTGCGTCTCAATGCGGTCGATGCCTGAGCCCATGTTCCAACGAGCCTGGACATGTTCCACCGCCTGGCAGGACAGTCTCTTTCGCAGCGAGGGATTCTCGATGAGAACCCGAATGGCCTGTGCGATGGAATCCGGAAGGGCGTCCCTCACTAGGATACCGTTGACGCCGTCCTCGATGGTTTCTCGCACTCCGCCTTCGGCCACGCCGATGGTCGGCGTCCCACAGGCATTCGCCTCCAGGGGCGCCAGCCCAAAGGGCTCAAGGCGCGGCGCGTAAACCATGGCGACCGCCTCCTGCAGTTGTCGCACGAGTTCCTCGTCGCTGATGAGCACGAATACCTCCAGACGCACATCTGCCTTTCTGGCCTGTTCCTCGATCCGTCGCCTGTAGCTGGCATCTTCATCGTTGCAGACCCAATGCAGAGCGGGTCGCATGTGGCTCGGAACTCTCGCAAGGGCCGCGATGATCCGGTCGGGCCCTTTCAGATAGGTCAGGGTGCCGACGCTTATCACGTAGTCCTTCTTGTCCGCCCGGGATGGATGGAATCTGTTGGCGTCGATTCCGAGGTAGCAGACTTGGCTGTCAAGGCCGTAGGCACGGAGAACGCTCTCCCTGCTGTAGCTGGAATTCACCAGAATCCGGTTGTAGTGTCTGGCGGACTCAATCTCATACGTCATCTGGAGCCGCTTGCGGAATGTGCGTCTAGCATCTCTGAGGAACTCCCGCCAGAAAGCCGTCCGGAAGACGGAGATCCTGTGGAAACCTCCAAGAAGCCAGGGATTGTCCGGCATTGCCTCATGATAGTGGCGGTAGGGTTCGCCGAGATAGATCAGGCAGGGCTTCCTCAGAAACAGCGACAGCAAGGACATGTAGAGGAACCGGCAGGAGTTCACGAAGACGACATCGCAATCGCTGCCATTGATGACCTCTGCCGCCTCCTGGCAATGCCAGAGCATCTGACGCAGGCATCTCAGGCTGTCTGTGGCAAAGAACCGGTTGCACCATGCATAACGAGGTCCCTGGGCCGGTAGGGGGAAGCGGTGAACGTGGCCGAAGGGACGCAGGCCGAGGTAGTTCACCTCTGCGCTGTCCGGACAGTAGACCTCGATGCTGTGGGCGCGGTCCTTCAGTCCTTTGACATGATCGTAGAGAGCACGTTTTCCCCCTCCACTGGGCAGATTGTGCCAGACGGCGATTCTCATATCTCGCTTCCGTTCAAATGCGTTCGCTATGTACGAGGTTTCACGATTGTTTCATGGGGTGACCTTCCGGCGAGATCCAACCGTCCTGCCTCGTGACGTCGGTTGTGCTGCAGACTCCGTCGGTCTTGGGCAGACGGCTGAGGACCTGCCGCCGCACTTCCTGGAAATCCCGGGGGAGCAGACTGGGCATCGACCTGAGTCGGTTGATCCATGCGCTCATCCGGGGTTTTGTGATAAGCCGAAAGAGGCTCTGAGGCAATCGCTTTCGGGTGAACAGGTGGAGATCCCGGCCGTTTGTGACCAGCCTGGAGCCGAACCGCCGGGCCAGGCGAGTCAGAGACTCGACGGTGTAGAATGCGATGTGTTGGCCATGCTCGATGCCGTAATACCACCAGTCCTCCAGGGGAGGAGGCTGCATGGGCAGCACCTCTGTCGTGAAGAGGATCTCCTGGGAAAGACGTGCGATGTCTGCAACTTGCGTCTCAGGCTCCGTCCAATGCTCGAACACCTCGAAGGCCGTTGCCAATTCGTATCGGCCCGTCTCGCCGACCTGTGTCTCGAAGCCCTTCGCAAAGAGGTTCTCGCAATACTTGTCATACCATCGGAAGTCATACCCAAGATCCCGCATGCGACGCACGAACAACCCGTAGCCTGCACCATAGTCGACGAAGCGGCCCCGGGGATCGTAGAGCACCTGGATCAGGGACTTCGCGATCCGAGAATAGAAGTCGCAACGGTGGACGTGGCCGAGATCCACGGCGGTCATTGCGCTGCTGTACGCCTCCGAAAGCCATGTGGGGTTTCGCACTTGAAGAAACCCGCAGTCCCTGCAACGGTAGTATCGCGCGAGGTGCTTCCCCAAGACCAATCCCTCGTAGTGTCGATCAACATGCCCGCCGCAGATGCTGCATGCCATAGTGCGAATCCAGATCCCCTTTCACCGCATGAAACGCTTCCGTGCCGGCACATCAAGCCGGAAGAGCCGTCACCCGGTCGGCACTTCCATCGGTCATCGCATCCGTCTGCCGTTTCCATCACGCCAGACTCCGTCCCTGTCGGCGCACCGACGAAACAGCACAGGACTCTCGCCAAGAAACCTCCGTGTTGATTCGTCTATACGAGCTGTACACTTTAGGGAACTCGCGGCAGCCGAGGGGCTTTTCTCCCCCATCCATGCTGGGAAAAGCCTCCAACACCAATCTCCGCAGGATAGTCTCGCTGAAATCGCGGGCGATGTCAAGACCCGAATCCGGATCTTCCGCGGGGCGGGAATTGTACGCCGTGGTTATGAGACTTGGGCTGTGCCCGACTACAACCTCGATCTGAACCCGGTGAGGAAATCGCTTCGCCGGGTGGTGGCCGCCGGGGCGGCCGTACACGAGTAGCGAGAGCCTTTCATTCGACGGGCGCCCCCGTCTCGGATCGGCCGTGGCATTTCTTGTACTTCTTCCCGCTGCCGCACGGGCACGGGGCGTTGCGGGCGATTTTCATCCGGTGCTCGACGATCGGAATGGGCGGCTGTTCCGGCTTGGCGTCCTGCTGGGGAGTCTCGTTCGCGACGGTTTTCTCCCTGGGCGTTTGTCCCGTGAAAAC
>JAAYVJ010000630.1 GCA_012517265.1 Planctomycetota bacterium
AATATCGTTGCAGGAGCGTCACAGAACCCTTGCACGACCCGGGGGCATGAGGGTAGAATAAAAGCACTGCCGAGTCGGAGTCGGGCCGGCATCGGCGGAGACTGTTTCATCCGGTAGTAAGGAGTATGCGCATGAGCCGCCGAAGAGCTTTTACCTTGATCGAACTCCTGGTCGTCATCGCAGTCATTGCGGTTCTCATGTCCGTCCTGTTGCCCGCCCTGAACCGGGCGAGGGAGCAAGGCAAACGCACGGCCTGTCTGAACAACCTGCGACAGATGATGACCGGCTGGATCCTCTACGCCGACGACAATGAGGAGAAGATCGTGCCGGCCAACCCCCAGCTCACCACCGGAGCGTGGGTACAGTACCCCAGCGACGGGGCCAACGCAACGATGGAGGTTAAGCTCAAGAACATCCGCGCCGGCCTGTTGTTCCCCTACTGTTCCGAAGTCCAGATGTTCAAGTGTCCGACGGGAATCCGCGGGGAGGTGTGCACCTACGCCATCACCGACGCGATGAACGGCTACAACGGAATCCCGGGAACCGCGAATCTGATGGTCTACAAGCGGATGAAGATCAAACGGGCGGATGCGAGGATTGTCTTCCTCGACGAAGGGCGTCTGAGTCCGAACAGTTGGACCCTCTGGTACGACCAGGAACGATGGTGGGATCAGATCACCGCCCGGCATGGCGACGGCACGAACTTCGGGTTCGCCGACGGCCACAGCGAGTATTGGAAATGGAAGGACCCGCGAACCCTGGAAGTCGCCAAGGCCGACTACGATCAGTGGCAGGGCAGCCTTCGGAACGGCCCGATGGCCACCTCGCCGGGCAATGAGGATCTGCACGCGGTGCAGCGAGGCGTCTGGACGAAGCTGGGGTACACGCCCAGCAGCCAGTGAACCGTGCTCGCAACGACAGAGCCGCTCTTCTTCTCACGTGTACCCACAGGGTCACAATCCCCAGAGATACTTTGCGTGCATTCTCTCCGTCGCCCTTGACCGGCCGTGAACGCTCGATACGATGGGGAGTTCCCATGACGCGCATTTTCTGCGGATCGGGTCTGTGCCGGGCAGGTCGGGACCGAAGTGGATGAAGAAAGGCTTGTGCGAATGACAGACGGCGGCGAAACGCTGGGGGTGATCTTCGATATGGACGGCGTCCTGGTCGATACGGGCTGGGCTCACCGCCAGGCGTGGTTCGATGTTGCGGCGAGGGAAGGGCTCCCGATGTCCGACGAGTTCTTCTGGGGCACGTTCGGCATGCAAAACGCGGCGATCCTCCCGATGCTGCGACCGGGCATCTCGAAGGACGAGATCCAGCGTCTGTCTCAGTGGAAGGAGCAGCGGTACCGGGATATCACCAAAACGCATCCGGAGCTGGCGCCCGGAGCGTTCGCGCTGCTCAAAGACCTCAAGCGGGAGGGGTTTCGCCTGGCGATCGGGTCGTCCGCCCCGCCGGAGAACCTCGACGTCTTTTGGGACGCGCACCACTTGGCCGGGTACTTCGACGCCCGCGTGACCAGCGAGCAGGTGACCGAAAGCAAGCCCTCGCCGCAGACGTTTCTCAAGGCGGCCGAGAAGCTCGGACTACCCCCTTCGCGATGCGCGGTGATCGAGGACGCCTTGCAGGGCGTCCAGGCGGGCAAAGCCGCAGGCATGATCGTCGTCGCGCTGACGACCACGCGGAAGCGCGAAGAACTGGCCCACGCGGACTACGTCGTGAACAATTTGGCCGAACTGAAGGCGGCCGATTTCCTCCGCCTGCTGCGAAACGGCGGCAAGCCAAGGACCTCTTGAGCCATGGTCTACGTCAAGCTCCTTCTGACCGCTTTGTTCTGGGGCGGGACGTTCATCGCCGGCCGACACGTCTCAAGGCATCTCGACCCGTTCACCATCGCCTTTCTGCGGTTCGCGACGGCTTCGTCGCTGCTGCTGACGCTGACCTGGAGGCAGGAGGGCCGGCTCCCCCGACTGACGCGGGGGCAGTTCATCCTGGTCGCCCTGTTGGGCGCCACAGGCGTCTTCGCTTACAACGCCCTGTTCTTCATGGGCCTGCGGCTGATCGAGGCCGGCCGGGCGTCCCTGATCGTCGCGACTTCGCCGGCATTCATCGCCGTGGCGTCCGCTCTGTTCCTCCGGGATGGGAGCGCCCGGTTGCTCGCCCATCCGCTTCGCGCAGCGGGAATCCCCCTGTCCGTGTTGGGCGCGATCGTCGTCATCTCGCGGGGCCACCTGAACCAGATCTTCGCAGGGGGCGTCGGCCTGGGCGAGTTGTGCATCGTCGGCTGCGTGCTGAACTGGGTCGTGTACTCCGTGCTGGGCAAGGTCGTCATGCGCCGTCTCTCGCCCCTGGCGGCGGTCTCCTATTCCGCGACCGTCGGCGCCGTGGCCCTGGCCGTGCCGGCCGCGATCGAGGGGCTCGCCAAGAACCTCTCCAATGCTTCCTGGACCGACTGGGCCGCGATCGCTTACCTGGCTGTGTTCGGGACGGTGCTGGGCTTCGTGTGGTTCTATCAGGGCGTGCGGCAGATCGGAGCCCCCCGGGCGGGCCTGTTCATCAACTTCGTGCCTGTCTCGGCCGTGCTGTTGGCGGCCCCCCTCCTCCACGAGCCGATCACCTGGTCGTTGGCGACCGGAGCGGCTCTGGTCCTGTCCGGCGTCTTCCTGACGAATCGCTCGCCGAAGAGCACGTAGCCCAGGACAAAGGAATCGTACGTAGGGGCAGGCCCCCGTGCCTGCCCTTCTATTCGCGCCTGGCTGCGAAGACCCCTGCGAGAGAGGGCAACCACAGGGGGCTGCTCCTACAATCCCGGCGACACGATACACGCCACGTCACTGGCGAAGCTGCGTCCACAGCAGTCTGCGGAACGGGTCCAGCACGACAGGCAGCGGAACCACCTTGACCTCGGTGTGTTCGAGCGTTCCCCCGATGCGGACGGAGGAGGCCCCAGACTGGAACGTGGCCAGGAGCCTGTCCAGAGAGCGCACGCCGGGGAGATTCACTCCCTTCAGTATCCGGGTCGAGGCGACGGCGAACCCGTCCACCTCGCTGAGGCCGCCGCGATGGAGATTCGCGATTCGTCCGGCCCCGCGGACCTCGACGCCGCGGTTGAAGTACACGAAGGTCGGAATCAAAAGCGAGGAGCCTTCAAGCCGGATCGTGACGTCGCCGGTGCCCGTGGGTTCCTGGCGGCCGAACTGGAGACTCAACGTGTCATACAGAGTCCGAATGACGCGGTTGTTGACCAGATCCGACTTCGTCAGACTGATCTTGGCCTCTCCCTGCAGAGGCGAGAAGTCCTTCGCTACCGCGGCCGAGGAGCCCAGGAGCGTCACGACACCCGAGAGAGAGCCAGCGTGCTGCATGGCCTCGGGATTGACGACGTGTACGATCTGGTCCAGGTTCACGTGGTTGAAGTCGGCGGTCAGGTTGCCGTAGCGAGCGCCCGCATGAGTGCTGATCCGCGCCCGGGCTGTCACCTCTCCGTCGAAGACTCGCAGGTCGGCCCGGTCGACCAATAGACGCGTATCGCCGAGAAAACCCGTCATTCGCAAGGAGTGGATGGAAGCCGCGCCGAACCAGCCGTCCTCGACCTCGGTGTCCAGCGTGAATCGCATCGGCTCCGGCGGGCGGTCCGCCGGATCGACCGGCTCGACGTCGAAGAAGCCGGAGACGAATCCTTCGAACCGCGAGGACAGGGGCAACCACGGCTGCAACGCGTTCGGCCGGATTCCCTGCCATCGCACCTTGATCGAACTGCCCATCCATCGGCCCAGGCAAAGCCGCGCTCGGCCCTCGACCGTGCCGCCGAGGGTCTCGGCGTAGAACTCCTCGACATTCAGAGTCTGGTCCTGCACGAGCGCAGACATATTGACGCGGGCAAAATCGTGATCATCGAGCAGGACCATGCCTGACAGGCGGGCTTCTCCATCGGCCGTGCGGTTGACGAGGTTCACCCGCAAATGGGCCGTGCCATCTGCGAGCATCCGCACCGATTCTCCCTCGAACGTCGCCGGCCATTGCCTGGCCGAAAGCTCGACAAGCAGGACCTCCGGCTTGTCCGGACGAAACTGAACGCTCGCCCACGCCCTGCCCCCTTCCTGCTCCAGGAGGATCTCATCCAATCGGGCCTGGCCTTCGGCGATGCGAAGCTTGCCGCGCATCCGCTCGGCCTGGAGCGGAGGGATGTTGACGTCCTCGGCGTCCCAACTGCCTGCGGCGACCGCGGACTGAATGTCGAAATCTCGCACCGCCACCTCGATCTCGGCATGGGCCCGCCCGCGAGAGACGAGTTTCACGCCGGCCATGGCCGCGACCGACTCCAGCGAGAGAGCTTCCGCGGTCGCCGTGACCTGCGTCAGATTCGCGGCCAGATCGTGGCGGCCGCTCACCTGCCACCGCCCGCCGAACATGTCGACCGGATCGGTCGCCATTTGGACGATGCCGGCGTCCGCCTTGACCCGTATGGGCACCTCGATCCGATCGACCGTCAGCTTGCCCAGGGAAACGCTCCGGCCGGTCAACCGGCCGGCCATTTCCATCGTCGGCGGGAGAATCCGTCCGAAAACGCTGCCCTCCAGGCGCCATTGCCCGATGGAGTGCCGGGCCTGCAACTGCCCGGACTGCGCCTCGCGGGCCGGCCACTCGGCGTAGAGACGGACGTCCTGGAATCCACGCTCGTGGAACGAGAGATCCCCCTCGGCCGCAACGATTCGGTCGCCCTCGCTCATGCGAAGCTCGGTGATATGGGCCTTGTGATCGTCGCCCGCGGCGTTCAGCCGGAGATCCACCGACTTGAAGCCCCAGACGGCCAGATGGGGCACGCCGTCGACGGCCATGCGAGTCGACCATCGCCGGTCGCTCGCGTTGAACACCGCGTTGGCCTCGGTCACCTCGGCGCCCGGCACGCGGAGGTCCGCCAGGTGGACCTGAGGCCACACAACACGCACTTCCGCCGCAGCCTCGGCCAGATCCACGCGCTTGTCCCGCCGAGACCACCGCAGAACCGGGGTCGAGACCCGCCACTGCGATTGCCGCCAGTCGGGGCCGCCGCCTTCGGCCTCGATTGTCAGGGCCACCTCGCCGAACGAGTCCTCTGCCTCGCCGCTGAAGCTCACGCTCGCCGCCTTGCGGCCGAACCGCGGGGCCTGAACCTCTGCACGATACGTTCCATTGGATCGAAGCCCCTGCGTCCCGGCGGCGGTCGCCCAGAAGCCGGAGAATTCGCCGGACCGGCCGCTCAGGTCCCAATTGCCGCTGACTTGGGCGATGATCGGACCGGAAGACACGGCAAGCTGCTCGACGCGGATCTCCCCGTCGAGCAGACGAATCGCGCCGCCGCTCAGACGGACCTCCCGTCCCACAGCGTTGGGCTCGGCAATCACCAGGTCCTTCGCCGTCACCGAGAATTGACCAGGCCGGATTTGAACAGCCAGGCCGCCATGGGCCGCCAGCGGTCCAGCGTCCAACCGGTCCAGCCGGAGCATCCCGTCGACTGAATCCTGCACAACCTTTCCCTCCCAGCGCCCCGCCGCTCGAATCGGCGACAGATCGATGCCACCCAGGTCGTGCACCAGCGACGCAAGGTCGACCAGCGAGAAATCGACCTTGTGCGCCCAGTCCCGCCCCTCGGCCACCTGGCCCTGAACACCGGCGATCCCGGAGGCCTCCAACTCGAATCTCCAAGCCAATCGTCCCTCGGACCGGGCATGGAAGTCCAGCGGGCCTACAGTTCTGGTCGCTTTGTTGGGTCCCTCAATGGAGATTCGAGCGTTGCGAATCACGACTTCCGGAAGCGAGACGGCCTCCGTCTTCTCCTTGTCGGACAGCCGCCCGGCCTGGACGCGGGTCCAGATGTCCTGGACGTTCCACCGGCCGTTCTCAGATCGATGGAGACTCACCTGCGGCCCGTCCACTTCGACCGACCGTACGCTTGCCGCACGACCGAAGATCAGCGAAGGAACAGTGGCGTGCACAACCTCGATCCTCTCGGCGGTCAGCGCCGCGCCGCCATTCAGGGGCATCGCCACGGCGATGTTTCGAATCGTCGTCCGTCCGCCCCATCCGAGCGAGACCGAATCGGCCGTCACGTTCATCCCGATGGCGTCGCCGGCCTCGGCCAGGATCAGATCGCTCAGCCATCGGCTTTGGAGAACGATATGGACGACGACGGCCGCCGTGAGGATCAGCACGACCAAGACCACCAGGATTCGGATCGTCCATCGCAACATAAGGCGTATCAGTCTGAGCAAGAACCCCCGAGGCGTCTACGAATGGCGAAGGATTTGGGCGGATCCGCGAACGTCATTCCACATGATGATCCACCGGCGGGATGTTGCCCAGGGTGCGAGGGCCGAAACCGAGGATCCACCAGTCGTCGCGATAAGCCCGGCCGATCGACGGCCCGGAACTGGCGACAACTTCCCCCGTATTGGCCCAGTAGGCGACGTAAGCGACACCTGCGAAGCTCACCTGGCGGACCTCCTTGACGATGGCCACCTCCGGCGTGATGATGCCCGTGGGAACGCCCGCCGCGTTGGCGCCGCTGCCGGCCGCGGCGCCGATGGCCGGGATGCCGATGATGCTGTCGTAGCGGTCGATGCCCACGCCGGGACTGCGAACCTCCAGAATGATCTCCGCGTCCCGCATGTCGAACGCCAACTGCACGCCCGCCCGAAACAGCTTGGCCCGGAGTTCGCCCAGCACGAAGGCCTTGTCGGTCGACTCGAAGTACCGGTCGTCCACGAAGACCTGCCGGCCGTGGAGGGCGTCGAAACTCAGAGGAGCCACCGCCTCCGTCACGGCCTCGGAGATCAGGAACTGTTCCGTGGCCGTTCGCGACGGGTCGGTGACCCGCTGCGTCGCGCAGCCACACAAGACGGGAATCAGTACGCTCACGAGTGCCGCACACGATGGCCGCCCCCGGAGCGATCCCTGCTCCGCGTGTTTCGGCGTCAACCCCATATCATCCTCTGAATTACAGGATATTCCTCTTTCAGGCACGACCGGCCCGCAAGAGCGGCGGCCATCCCGCCATCAAAGTACAGGATTCCGCCGCTCACGTCCACAGGGGTTGACGAAATCTCTCCGCGAGAGTGCAAATCGAATGACCACCGCGTCTTGGGAAAACCCGCGATATACTCAGCGTGAGGCGACGTCTTCGATCGCTCGCCACACAGGGACTGTTCGCTGCTCGATGCTGAAACTCAACCCGGTCTGGCGGGACAGATTCTCCAGGACCATGCGGAGCTTGCGGCCTCTTTCCTCCTGGTCCGCGATCGAACGCACATAGCCCGAGCGGT
>JAAYVJ010000631.1 GCA_012517265.1 Planctomycetota bacterium
CTGCATCTGGTCGACGCGCCGCAGCCGCAGAAGAGCCCCGACTCGCAGAAGGTCGAATTCAAGATCTCGCTGTCCACGACGGAGAAGAAGGCATCATGATCCAGATCCACGCACGAGAACGAGTCCTCGCGATCGGCCTGGCCGGGGCGCTGGTCGTCTGCGGAGTCTGGGCCCTGGCCGTCAAGCCCGCCCGGGACCGCATCCGCACCCTGGAACGCATCATCCCGGAGAAGCAGGCCCAGGTGCGACAACTCCAGACCCAGAGCATCGAGTACCAGACCCTGGCCGGCCGGTTCCAGGGCCTGCGGGCGCGGATCGCGTCGCAGAACCCGGGGTTCCAACTGCCGCGATTCCTCGAAACGACGATCACCCGGCACAAGCTCGACGCCCACGTCACCAAGATGCAGCCCGGCGTCGTGCAGATCCGCCCCGACTACGCCGAGACGGTCGTCACCATCGAACTGCAGGACGTCGCCCCACGACAGCTCGTCGCGTTCCTGACCGAAATCGAGACCGCCGAGGCGGTCGTCCGGATCGGCAGCCTCTTCTTCCGCACCGACGGCACCAACGAAGCCCTGCTCGACGCCACGGTGGAGGTCTGCAGCCCCCGGCTGACCGCCGAGCAGACGCAGGTCGCCCAGGGCTCCTGAGCCGCAAGAGCCGAGGAACCGGCCGCCCGAGCCAGGCCTCGCGCGAACGCCCGGTCCCGCGTCGGTTCTTTCGCTTCACGCTTCACGAGCCCCCTTCACGCTGCGGATTCCGTTTGCATTCCTGCCGGCCGGTCGCTACAGTTTGTCGCACAGTGGATCACAATATGACTATGTTCGCAGAGGATTGAACGATGATGAAATCGAAGGTGGTTGCTCCGGTCATTCTGACCCTCGTGCTTGGCGTCCTGATGCTTGGTCTTTCCGCCTGTGGCTCCAAGGAGAATGAGCCCGTCAAGGGCCCGGCCCCGAGCGGCGCTCCCCAGGCTTCCCAGCCCGCAACTCCTGCTGCTCCGGCATCCTCTGCCCCTGACGCCGAGGCGGCTGCGGCCCCGCCGGTTCAGGCCAAGATCAACGCCGCGGAGTACTTCACGAAGGCCGACGCCGAGGCGGTCCTGGGCAAGTCGGTCAGCGACCCCGGCGTGCAGGGCAACGGCGTCACCAACTCCAACGTCAACTACGTCGCCACCGACTTCAGCGCCGTCAGTCTGTACGTCAACGCCGGCGCGACGGCGCAGAGCTTCGACCAGGCGCAGGCCGCGTCCAAATCCATCTCCGGCGTGGACCCCGTGCCCGTTTCCGGCCTGGGCGAAAAGGCCTACTGGGCCGCCGGCAAGCTCAACCAGTTGAATATCCTCAAGCACTCCAACCTGCTCATCATCACGGTCATGAACAGAGGCGACAAGTCCCTCGACCTGGCCAGACAGGCGGCCGAGAGAATCCTACCCCGCGTGCCGTAACGCCTCGGCTCGCCTGTTTCGTCTCAAGGCCAGACGGACTTCAAGTGGTGGATTTCGAGAGTGTCGATCTTCACAGGGCCGCCTTGGGCCAGGACTCGCGTCGCTTTGTTGTTCGCCGGCGGGATGATGCCCATGGGCATGTAGACCTCGCCGTCGTTGGCGAAGATCTCGATCGACGTGCGGTCGACCAGCAGTTCGAGCCGGATCGCGCCGTCGACCGGCGAGAGCGACGCCGACTTGTCCAGGCATGTCAGCTTGTCCGCCGCCGGGTCGTACGCCACCTCGGTCCCCCGCACTACGAATCCGCACTTGGCCGCCCCGGCCGGCCGCAGCGTCGCTCGAATGTGCAACAGCTCGCCCTGGACCGCCCCGATCGGGTTGTCGCCGGGTGAGACCTCCACCTCTTTCCAGGCCCCACTCTGGCCCCACAGCCGCTCGATCTCCCTCACCGGTCTGGCACACATCCGCACCCCGGCCCCCGACCGCCGCAACGCCAGCTCCACCGGGAACAGCATCATCTGGTTGAACGGCATCTCCGGGATCTCCACCCGACCCCAGGCGATCTGCACCCGCCGCCCATCCTCGGCCGGCACGTTGTTGTAGGTCTGCGACGCATAAAAGCAGTTCCCATGGCTGAATCGCTGCTTGGCCGCCCCGCTGCCCCCGTCCGGCGTGAACACGCGTCCGTCGAACG
Source organism: Planctomycetota bacterium (assembly GCA_012517265.1). Lineage (GTDB taxonomy): Bacteria > Planctomycetota > Phycisphaerae > Sedimentisphaerales > Anaerobacaceae > PLanc-01. Next base: position 2,142 of record JAAYVJ010000631.1, read on the forward strand.
ACCCGGTCAGGTAGTCCCCATCGGCCGCATGCAGCACCCACCGCCGCTCGCCGGTACCCTCGACCGCCAGCTCGAAGATCTCCGGGCACTCGAAGAACCCCTCGATCCTGCTGGCGAACTCCCACGCCTTCAGATCCCGCGACGTGTAGAACGCGATTCCCCGCTTGCCCCCCTCCTCGTCGTACAGCGCCATCACCCAATGCCGCCCCGGCCCGTACCAGATCACCTTCGGATCGCGCCCCGCGTGCCGGACCACCGGATTGCCCTCGAAGTCCGTGAACGTCATCCCGCCGTCGTTGCTGTGCGCGACGCATTCGCCGCGACCCGTACTCGTGTACGCTGCGACGATCGCCGGGGCGCCGGCCTTGCCGAACCCGCTGGTGTTGTTGACGTCCACCACCGCGCTGCCCGAGAACACCCAGTCGTCGAACCGGTTCGGATAGATCGCGATCGGCAGCTCCCGCCAGTGCATCAGGTCCTCGCTGACCGCGTGGCCCCAGTGCATGTTGCCCCATTGCACGCCGTACGGATTGTGCTGGTAGTACAGGTGCCAGAGCCCGTTGTGGAACACCAGGCCGTTGGAGTCGTTGTTCCAGCCCCGCCGGGACGTGAAGTGGAACTGCGGCCGCAACGCCTCGCGGTAGAGGTTCTCCGACCCGAGGATCTCGTCGGCCTGCTGGATCTGACTGAGCCCGTGCGAGCCCGGCAGGAGCCCCTCGACCTCGATCGTCGCCTTCCTGCCGGCGAACGGCGTCAGATCCAGGAACACCCAGAAGTCCGGCAGACGCTCTGCCAGCTCGATCTCGAACTCCCGCACGACCTGCCCGCCGACGACCATCCGCATCCGCCGCTTCGGGGCCCCGTTCTGGACCGGCAGATTCAGGTACCGCTTGTCGACCGCGAACTCCTTGCGCAGCGTCCCGCCGGTCCGCTCGTCGCTCTGGACGAAATGGTCCGCGGTGATATGGCCCCAGGGCCCCTTGAGCTGATCGACGATCTGGATCCGGGCGACCTTGTCGATCATCCCGGACACGTCCCAGACGTGGCGGACCAGCCGCTCGGACCCGCCCGGCCGGCTGTTCTGGCCCGTCTGGGTCCGCACGATCCGCCCGTCCACCAGCAGATTGACGCAGGTCCGCCCGGCGAAGGCCCCGCCGCCGACGTAGAACGTGATGTACTTGCGCTCGATCGTGAACGGGGGCGAGGTCAGCGTCCCGACGGACCCGTCGCCGTCGTAGTAGCTGTTGACCAGCCGCTCGCCGACATACCCGGTGACCACCATCTGGCGGGGCAGCGTCCCCCGCGCCGGTCCCGGCCCGAACGCGGTCCCGGTCACCTCCCAATCCCCGTAGTTGTCGGCCTCGAAATCCGCGATGACGATGTCCTCGGCGGCAATCCCCGCCGTCGCCAGCCCCAGTACGGCC
>JAAYVJ010000632.1 GCA_012517265.1 Planctomycetota bacterium
TATCATCCGCATTCCTCCCCTGGGTAAGAGAGTAGCTGGCCTGCACTCTTTCTGTCCCGGATCGCAACGTTGTCACCAGGAGCCATTTTCCGATCCCTCCGCTCGGCGTTCACACATCGTATGTTTTCGACTCCTGCGATAAACGCCCCCTAACGAAAACGACCCGCATGGGCCGATAAACCGATTGTGCGGCCGGGTGGAAAGTCTGTGCCCGGCGGATTCGAGGATGTAGGGCTGAATGGTTGAGATTCTCAAGAGCTTCGAGCAGGTGGCCGGCCGGTTCAGTCCGGTGGTTCTCGTCCTGCCGGGACTGGTCCTGGCGGCGCTGGGACTGGTCACCTGGCTGGCGGGGATGTGCCGCAGACGGCTCGTCCTGGGCCTTGTCGGGGCTTTGACGGGCGGCCTGGCGAGCTTCTTCATCAGCCAACAGAACCTCATCGTAGGGGTCTTGGCCGCCGGCGGCCTTGCGGCGTTCGCAGCCGGGGCGCCGAGGCTGTTCGTGGCGGTGGTGCTGGCCTGGCTCGGGGTCGTCGTCGCGTTCGGCGTGCTGGCCAAGGGGCAGCTCTTCCAGCAGCAAGGCCTCCTGCTCAGCGGCCAGACGCTCAGCCAGGCCGAAACGCAGTTCACGATGCAGGAGAGCCTGGACGCGGTACAGGCCTACGTCCTCGACGTGAGGGACCGGATCGGGGCGATCGCCCGGCAACAGACCCCGGGCGATCTGGCCATTCTTGGCGGCGTCGGCGCGGGATTGCTGATCGTCGGCCTGCTCCTGGCCCGCCTGGCCGGGGCGCTGACGTGCTCGGCGGTCGGATCGGGGCTGGTTTTCGCGGGCCTGATCCTGCTGCTGATCTACAAGGGCTCGACGCCGGTGGCCAGAATGGAGCAGCAAGGGGCGTTTTTCGGCCTGGTCCTGCTCGGCATGGGCGCGGTCGGCACGTTGGAACAACTGCTGTTATGCCCCCCGCCGGCGCGAGCCCGGGAGGGCTCGCTAGAGAAGTCCCGCTCGCGTCGGGAGGAATCGAAACGTGATTGGCGCAGCCGATGAAATACGCGATGATGGCGCGACGAAGGAACAGTGAGGTTTTGGAGGAGGTCTCCCCCTTGTAGAGACCCAGGAGCCTGGCATGAACGGATTGACGGATATTCTGCAAATCGCCCTCTTGGCGGCCCAACAATCGACGGAAAAGGATCTCGTGCCGTTGAAGATGATCTGGGAGCACATCAGCAAGCTGGATCTGGTCGAGGCCCTGACGTTCATTTCGTTCGGCGTAGTCTGCCTGTTCTACGGCTGGCGGATCTTCAAGATCCTCGTGACCATCTGCTTCGGCCTGGTCGGTCTGGGCGTCGGCGTCTGGATCAACGACCAGCTCGTGGGAGGCAACGTGGTCTGGCTGGCCATGTTCTCCGTGCTGGTGTTCGCCATCTTCTCAGTCCCCCTGATGCGCTGGGGCGTGACGTTCCTGGGAGCCGTCTCCGGCGGAATCCTCACCGCCGGGGTGTGGCTGGCGGTGGGACTGCCTCAGGAATACGTCTGGGCCGGAGGGCTGGTCGGCCTGATCGCCGGCGGCATGATCTCCTTCATCGTCTTCAAGATCGCGGTGATTCTCTTCACCAGCCTGGGCGGAAGCACCCTCATGGCGGTCGGCATTCTGGCCGTCCTCTACGGCTACATGGTCAACCGTCAGAAACTCGAAACGCTGGTCTTCGAGCACCAATGGTTCCTTCCGGCGATGATTCTGCTTCCTATGGGCATCGGCATCTTCATGCAGCATCGGTTCATCAAAACCGCTCAGGACTGGAGCGTCTGAGCGGCTGTCGATTCCTGGGGACCATTCGGATCGCATCTGTGCCGGACCGTCACAGAGTTCTCTTCAGATCCCCCTTGACGTGCGAACACCACCGTGTTAATCTAGGCAACCTAGGTATGGAGGTGTGGTGAAGAGGTCTTTCCTTCGCCGCCCGCTTCAAGCAGGGATGTGCCGTCCAATCATCGTCGACCGGTCGGGCAGTCTTCCCAGCAAGTACGTATGTTCCAACGCAAGGTGTCTATGGAGAAACGGGCGGAGTCCCCGTCCGAGTGAGGGAGCAAACAAGGAGAGAATGATGAAATGCATGGTTGGTGTGTTGAGCATGGTGGTTCTGGCGGGAGCGACGACCGCTTCGGCCGCGATTATCGGAATTGACGGCGGGACCGGCGCCCCGGCCGCCACGCTGGGTTCCTATACGATGACGCCGTTTGCACCCGACGGACGCGACGATTACGCCGAAGTCACTTCGGTGGACTCGCCTCTCGGCGGCAGCGTCGATTTCGACACAGTGACGAGCCTTCGCCGCATCGGAGACGGCTGGAGCACCTGGAGCCACGGTTACACGGGCGACATCTACTACACGAATGGAGCGACCACGCTCACCCTGGCGCTCCCGGCCAGCACCGGCGCGTTCTACTTCTACGCCGAGCCGAACCCCTTCGACACGTTCCTGATCACGGCTATGGCCCAGGACGGAACGACCGTCAATCAGAACGTCTCGGGAGATGCCGGCGCCGCCTACTTCGGATTCTACGGCACCGAAGGCAGCCTCCTGAGCAGCATCACGATCACGTCGAGCGTCGATTTCGCAGTCGGCGAATTCGGCATCGCCCTGGGCAGCGGCGCGCCTGCCGTTCCGGCCCCCGGCGCGATCCTGCTCGGAGCCCTCGGCACGGGTCTGGTTGGCTGGCTTCGCAGACGCAAAGCGATGTAAGCCACATCCTCGACAGGTCGACGATACGCAGGGCTGCAGGCGACAGGCTTGCAGCCCTGTTCTTTTTGCGCGGGTCTTGCGGCTCCGCTCACTCGCAGGCGTACCAAGCGACGCCTTCGTAAGTCCAGCCGGAGCCCTTCGCAGCGAACCTGGCTCGCTCCTGCTCATCGCGGGCGTAAAGGTATCCCCCCAGGGAGACGGACCGGAACCGATGCACCGCGACAGTCGATACCGGCCGCCGGTCCGGGCGATAGGCGTAGAACGCGATGCCCTCGTAGGCCCATGCGTTTCGCGGTTCGCGGAAGAATTTGTCGCGTTCCGCGCGATCAAGCGTGTAGAAACGCGTCAGGCCGTCCCGCCCACGGAATCGATAGACGGGCATGGCGTTCGGATCAAGACTGTCGGGGGGGACATAACACAGGACGCCATCGAACCCCCACCCGTTCGGATCGGTCAGAAGGCTCTCCACCTCCCCTCCCTGGATCGTGCACACGCACGCCGATTGCCGGGCAGAGCGGCAGCGATAGACAGGGATCCAGCGAGGAATCCACACCGCCGCGCGCCGGCCGGACTCGTTCCCGACATATCCCGCGATCCGACCGGTCGAATCGATTCCGAACGCGCCGGACCAGGTGTATTCGCTGGGCACGAACCGATGCAAATCCACGACGCTCTGAGGGGAGCCCGACCAAAGCAAGGCATGATCGTCCCCCACCCCCACCTGCCGGCCGCCCCAGCACCGCACGGCGTATGACCACCGAAAGCCCTCCGGGTGCAGGTTCACGACGCTCTGGGCCGTGCCCGACCACAAGAGCGCCTGCATGTACTCCCCGCTGGCCGGAACGCCCGACCCCACCTGCCAAATCCCCCAGGCGTCGCAGGCGCACGACCATCGGAAGCCCGCCGGGTGGAGATCGACGACCCTGTCCGCCGTCCCGAACCAGAGCAGGGCTCGCCAGTCTGTCTGGCCGCCATCGAGCAGCACGCCGTAACCGACCTGGAAGCCATTCCAGACGCCGCCGGCTCGCGAGGTCGCGAACCCCTCCGGATGCAGATCCACGACGCTCTCGGCGGTGCCGGACCAAAGCAACGCGTGCTCTCCGACGGTTCGCGCGATGCCCACCCCGACCTGGTGGTTGCCCCAGACGCCGTAGGCACAGGAGTACTCGCAGCCCGGCGGATTCAAGTCGACGACGCTCTGGGCCGTGCTCGACCAGAGTACGGCATGATTGTCGGCCATGCCGACCTGCCTGCCGCCGCGAGTGTCCCAAACCTGCGAGGTCAGACGTCCCGCGGGGTTCAGATCCACCCTCTCGCGGTCTTCCCCCCGCCAGATCACGGCGTGCTGGCTCCACTGGCCATTGGCATCCGCAACCTCCGCACACCCGGCTTGCTTCCCGTCGGCAACGGCAATGCAGGAGGCATTCGGGTCCAGGACAACGACATCGTACTCCACGCCGCGGGCAACCACCGCAACAAGAACGATGCCGCAAAAGACGGCGAGGATTCTCTCCCGCACTCTCATGACCCTTCATGTCTCCGCAGAAAGCCATATCGATCTCGCCAAGGCCGACAATAGGGCCCCGGCAGTTTCGCGACCGGCGAACTCTCCCCAATGGGCGAGAGAACGGTATTCCATCATGCAAACAAATCGGCCGTTGGTCAATACGGCTTGACAATGATAACCCAGACAAACACCAGCCGACTCAAGGACTGGATTCTGGCATGCTTAGGCAACTTAGAATGGGTTCTCCTTTTTCGGAGGGGGCAGGCAGGATCGGAGATCCCCACAGAACCGCTCTTATACCCGAGTCTGTCGTTGCGGAGACTTGGGCAGATGGCGGAGAACCAATGCGTCCATCATGCAGAGTAGTTCCATGCTTCCGTGGGTCCGATCAAGAAGAACGACAGGATTCGAGTACGCCCAGGGGAGAACAGAATGAAGGAGATGCTGGTGTGCGGATTGGTGTATCTGAGCCTGGGCGGCATTTACTCACAGGCGTACCACGAGATGCCTTCGTAGGTCCAGCCGGAGCCCTGCTCTCTGAGGTTCGCCCGCTCTCGCTCGTCACGGGTGTAGAGATACCCTCCTCCGGAATCGGACCGAAAACGATGCACCGCGACGGCCGAGGGAGGCCGCCGGCTCGGGCGATAGGCGTAGAACGCGATCCCCTCATAGGCCCACGCGTCGCGAAAGTCCCTGAAGAACCGGTCCCGCTCGGCCGGATCGATCGTGTAGAAACGGACCGCGCCGTCGCGGGCTCCAAACCGATAGACTGGCATGGCGTTGGGGTCCGTGCTGTCCGGCGGCACGTGGCAGAGGGTTCCATCGAAGACCCATGCGTCCGATGAGGTCAGGAGTCCCTCCACTTCCGGCCCTTGCGTCGTGAGGAGATTCCCCTTCTGCTTCGAATCTCGGCATCGATAGACGGGCGTCCATCGCGGCGCCCACAGGGCGGCGTGTCTGCCCGATTCGTTCCCGACGTACCCCACGATCCGCCCCGCAGCGTCGATCCCGAAGGCCCCGGAAGAGGTGTATCCGGCCGGCACGAACCGGTGCAGGTCCACTGCGCTCGAAGCCGTGCCCGACCACAGCAGAGCGTGGTCGCCCCCCACCCCGACCTGTCGGTCGCCCCAGCAACGCACGACATAGGACGACCGGCAGCCGCTCGGATGCAGGTTCACGACGCTCTCGGCCGTGCCGCACCACAGCAGGGCCCGCATCTGGTCGCCACCGTCCGGCACGCCCGACCCCACCTGCCAGACGCCCCACGTATCGGAGGCACATGACCACCGAAAGCCCGCCGGGTGCAAATTGACGACGCTCTCGGCCGTGCCGGACCACAGCAAGGCCCGCCAACTGATGTCGTTGCTGTCGGTCTGAGGCACACCGTAACCGACCTGCCGGTTGCCCCAGACTCCCCCTGCCCGGGAGGCCGCGAACCCCACCGGGTGCAGGTCCACGACGCTTGCCGCCGTGCCCGACCACAGTAGGGCATGTTCGCCCAGAACGCTCGACGTCCCGGCCCCCACCTGCCACTTGCCCCAGATCCCATAGGCGCACGAGCAGTCGAAGCCGGACGGGTGCAGGGCCACGACGCTCTCGGGCGTGCCGGACCACAACAAGGCGAGGTCGTCGCCAATTCCCACCTGCCGGCCCTCGGAGACATCGAGGATCCGCGAAGCCTGACAGCCGCTCGGATTCAGGTCCACCATGCTTCGGGCGGCGTCCAGCCACAGCGCGGCGTGCGGATAGCAGCGGAGGTCCGCGGCCAGAATGTCCGCGTAGCCTGCGTGCTGACCGTCGCAAGCGGCCAGCCAGGCGGTGCCGGGCCCTTGAATGACGACCTCGTATTCCATGCCGCAGGCCCCCGCGGCGGTCAGAAGAACGCCGCCGAGCATGACCAGGATTCCCTCCCCTGTTCCCATGACGCCTATGCCTCCGAAGAAAGCCACATCCGCCCGCCACCCGATGATTTCCACCTCGGCAGCTCCATCACCCGTCCGTCGGCCCCCTCGTCCACGGAGGGGACCTTCTCTATCATGCGATTCCGCCTCCGTGCGGTCAATGATCCTCTGGGGCGGCAACGGCGAATCGCAGGGGCAACCACAGGGGGTTGCCCCTACGATCCCGTTTGCCCGCGACACAACTGGAAGTTTCGTTCGGACAGGGCCTTGCAAAAGCCCCGGCCCCCGGTATAATGGAGCCTCCATGGGTGCGCCGTCATGAAGATCCGGGCGGACTACCCCGTTTACCAGAAGGAAACTCGAGAGGCTTCCTGTGTTCGAGTCATTGACGGAAAAATTCAGTTCGGTCTTCCGGTCGCTTTCCGGCCGGGGGCGGATTACCGAAGCCAACGTCTCCGACGCCATGAACGACGTCCGCAAGGCGCTGCTCGAAGCCGACGTGAACTACAACGTCGTCAAGCAGTTCTGCAAGGACGTCCGCGACAAGGCGATCGGCGCCGAGGTGATCAAGAGCCTCCATCCCGGCCAGATGATGGTCAAGATCGTCCACGACGAGCTGATCCGGCTCATGGGACCGGTGGACACGCGGATCTACTTCGTCTCGCCCGGGCCGACGATCATCATGCTGGCGGGCCTCCAGGGCTGCGGCAAGACGACGACCGCCGCCAAGCTCGGCAAGTACCTCGTTTCGAAAGGCCGCAATCCCCTGCTGGTCGCAGACGACCTCCAGAGACCCGCGGCCATCGAGCAGCTCCGCATCCTCGGCGAACAGCTCGGCATTCCCGTCTATACGGACGAGACCACCAAGGACGCGGTGAAGGTCGCCCGGGACGGCGTCAAATACGCCAAGGAGAACGGCCGCGACGTAGTCGTGATCGACACCGCCGGCCGGCTGCACGTCGACGAAGAGATGATGACGCAGGCGGCCAACGTCGCCAAGGCGGTCACGCCGCACCAGATCTACCTGGTCTGCGACGCCATGACCGGCCAGGACGCCGTCAACTCCGCCAAGGAGTTCAACGAGCGTCTGGAGCTCGACGGCGTCATCCTCACCAAGCTCGACGGCGACGCCCGCGGCGGCGCGGCCCTGAGCGTCAAGAACGTCACCGGCAAGCCCATCAAGTTCCTCGGCGTCGGCGAGAAGCTCGACAAGCTCGAGGAGTTCCATCCGGACCGCATGGCCTCGCGGATCCTGGGCATGGGCGACGTCGTGAGCCTGGTCGAAAAGGCCCAGGAGACGTTCGATAAAGAAGAAGCCGAGAAGATGCAGAAGAAGATGGCCAAGGGCAGTTTCGGCTTCGACGACTTCTTGAAGCAGATGCAGGCGGTCAAGAAGATGGGCGGCATCAAGGACATGCTCAAGATGCTCCCCGGCCTGGGCGGCCAGATCCCCGACATCGACATGGACGGCCAGGAGCTCAAGCAGATGGAGGCCATCGTCTACTCGATGACCCTGGCGGAGCGCCGCGACCCGGATCTGATCGACGGCTCGCGCCGGCGCCGGATCGCAGCCGGTTGCGGCATGCAGCCCAACGACGTCTCGACCCTGGTCAAGACGTTCAAACGCAGCCGGGACATGATGAAGGCCATCAGCGGCGGCAGTTTCGGCGGCCTCAAGGCCCTCTTCTCCGGCGGCTTCAATATGGAGGCGATGAACAACGCCATGATGCACGGCCGCAAGATCAAGCAGCGGTCGGCCAGAAAACGCGTCATCAAACGCCATGGGAAGATCAAGAAGAAGAAATAATGGCAATTGACGAACGAGTGAAGATTTCGCTCGAGCAATACCTCGAAGAGGTTGCTCGGTTTTGCGACAACCAGTATGGTAACCGGATTCGCGGCCGCTTTCAGGACACGCGAGGAACCAGCGAGTTGGCCATGCTGGCGGCGCCGACGTACGACGAGTTGTCCGAGTTGCGGCGGGCCGTGGCGATCATGACGCCGGGCGAGAAACAGATTGCCGATCGCCTCTCGGACGAACAGATCGAGAAGATTGCGGCCGACGCCCACGTCGATCCGGCGAACTTCGCGATCTTTATGAACGGGTATGCCTTGGTGTGCAAACGCGTTTCGTGATCCGCGTGTGAGGGATCGCGAAAATTATTCTATATAGGTAGACTTCTGGAAAAA
>JAAYVJ010000633.1 GCA_012517265.1 Planctomycetota bacterium
ATGTTCCGCTCGGGCGTTCCCGGGGGGACCTCGCAGCCCGGCTGGACGATGAACCGTTGGCCGCCCTCGCGGATGCACTGGGCGGCGGCGTTCGCCACGTCTTGCGGCGTGCCCTGGAGCAGGACGGCTGCGGGATCGAAGTTGCCGCAGAGCGTCACATTGGAGCCGGCCACGGCTCGCGACTCCTTCAGTGGGACCATCCAGTCGAGGTCGATGACGTCGCAGCCGGTTTTGGCCATCAGGCCGACGCTGTTCGTGACGTCGCCGCAGATGTGCAGCTTCACCGCGGCTCCCGCCTTGTGAATGGCGTCGAAGAGCCTCTTCTCGAACGGCAGCACGTACTGCTCGTACATCTTGGGACTGACCAGGCTGGCGACCGCGTCCCCGACGCCGATCATGTCCGCGCCGGCCTTCACCTGGGCCAGCGCGAAGCGGATCTGATTGTCGATGATCGTCTCGGCCGCCTGAAGGTACATCTGGGGAGTGTCGATCAGGTCCATGAACATGCTCTCGACTCCGCGGAGGTCGGCGTACAGGGCCAGGGGGCCTTCGCACCATCCGAGCACGCTGTGCGTCCGGCCGACCGCCTCGGCCATCTTCCGCACGCTCTCGATCCGTTGGCGGCAACGCTCGGCCTTCTCGATCTCCAGCGGCCGGATGCGGGCCAGGTCCGCCGGGGATCGGATCAGCATTTCTCTGGGCCTGCCCACGCCTTCTTCGGGGTAGTCCAGGACCATGCCATAGGCGGAGGCCTCGCGCCAGGGATCGCTGATCGCGCTGACCTGATCGAGGTTGAAGGCCCTCGTCACGGCCAGTTGCGATTCGACGAGCACGTCGCCATCGAGGTAGTAGTCGCGGTAGGTCCGTCCGATGTAGTGGGCCGACCAGGCCATGAAGATGGGCGTCACGGGCGGACGGTCGTGGGATTGGCCCCGGATCGTGGCGTAGAGTCGTTCTTTCGGCGTCATTGCTATCCCCTGTGTCACGAGGTCGTCGCACCCGCGGCCGTTTGTCGCGGGACTGTCCTGAGCATCATACGACGCTCGGCCGGCGGATTCACGCTTTTTTCGGCTGGGGCATTCTCCTGACGCGGGCGAGGCGCATTCGCGTCAACGGATCGGGGCACGAGTGCCGGCGGCGAACTTATCGGACTCGCAGGGATAGTCATGAGGCTTGTCACGATTCTCGTTTTTTGAGGGGCGCCTGGAGAGAAATCCTTTTGCGGGGCGAAGGCTCGTCTGGTAGAATCGCTGCCCACTGGAACGAAGGTAGTAGGTCATGACAAGTCGGATCGTACCACATCGGGAGTCATCGGGGGCGGGTCTTGAGAGCCGCGATATGCGCGGCAAGGAGGTACCGGAATGTTGCGAATAGGGATTGCCGGGTTCGGGTTCATGGGGCGAATGCACTTCCGGCAGTGGAAGGCCCTCAAAGGCGCGAAAGTCGTCGCGATTTGCGACGCCAATCCGAATATCAAGGAAGACACCAAGCGGGCCGTCGGCAACATCGCGGGGGCCGAGAGCGACATCGACTTCACGGGCATCGAGGTCTACCAGGATTTCGTGCAGATGCTCGACAAGGGCAAGTTGGACGCCATCTCGCTGACCCTGCCGACGTACCTGCACGCGACGTGTTCCGAGCAGGCCCTGTCTCGCGGGGTCAACGTGCTGTGCGAGAAGCCCATGGCGCTGACGACGGCCGACTGCGACCGGATGGTGAAGGCCGCCGGCAAGAGCGGCAAGATCCTCCAGATCGGCCACTGCGTGCGATTCTGGCCGGAATACGCCAAGGCCAAGGAGATCGTCGACAGCGGCAAATACGGCAAGGTGGTCGCAGCCATGTTCCAGCGGCTCGGCTCGCCTCCGGGCTGGAGCATCGACAACTGGTTCGTCGACGAGACCCGCAGCGGCGGCGTGGCGCTGGATCTGCACATCCACGACACGGACTATGTCCAGTACCTTTTCGGCATGCCCAAGGCGGTGTGCAGCCACGGCGCCAAGAGCCCCAAGAGCCCCAAGGGACACCTGATCCACATCGTCACGCAGTACGAGTACGGCCCGGACAAGGTGGTCACGGCCGAGGGCGGCTGGGGAATGAGCCCGACCTTCGGATTCGAGATGAGCTTCAATCTGATCCTGGAAAAAGCCACCATCGTCTACGACCTGACGCGCAAGCCCATGTTCCGCGTCTGCCCGGCCGAGGGCAAGGAATTCTCGCCCGAGGTCGCCAAGGGCGACGGGTATTCCCTCGAAATCGAACATTTCGCCAAGAGCGTCCGGGGCGAGCCGGTGCCGGAGGTGTTGACGCTGGAGCAGTCGCGCGACTCGGTCCGGATCGTCGAGGCGGAGAAGAAGTCCATCAACAGCAATGAGAGGATCGTGATCAAGTGAACGACTTGTCACGCAAGGGAGATTGAACGATGAAATGCAAGAACTGGCCTGTCGCGGTGTGTAGCTGGTCTCTTCGGACGGATGTGCCCGGCGTCGCCAAGGCGATGAAGGAAGTGGGCATCGAGCACGTGCACCTGGGGATTCGGGCCGCGGTGGAAGACGCCTCCGGCAAGGTCTTCGACACGATGAAGGCCCAGAAATGGACCATCACCAGCACGATGATCGATTTCCCGCAGGAAGACTACTCCACGCTCGACACGATCAAGGTCACCGGCGGCGTGGTCCCCGACCAGCATTGGGAGAGCAACCGCAAGCTCTTCGAAGGCGCCGCCAGGGCGACCGCCAGGCTCGGCGTCAAGTTCCTGTCGATGCATGCCGGGTTCATCGATGAGAGCGACAAGGCCATGGCCAAGAAGGTGCAGACCCGCATCCGGACCCTGGCGGACATCGCCAAAGCCAACGGCCTGACGCTCCTGCTGGAAACCGGCCAGGAGGCCGCCAAGGATCTGCGGCACTTCCTGGAGACGCTCAAGCACGAGTCGGTCGGCGTCAACTTCGACCCGGCCAACATGATTCTTTACGACAAGGGCGACCCGATCGAGGCGGTGCGAACGCTCTCGCCGTGGATTCGCCACCTGCACGTCAAGGACGCCGTCCGCACGGCCAAGCCGGGCACGTGGGGCAGCGAAGTCCCCTGGGGCGACGGCCAGGTCGGCATCGATCGCTTCCTCGCGGTGCTGGGCGAGGTGGGCTTCAAGGGCGCCATGGCCATCGAGCGCGAGGCCGGCGACAACCGTCTCGGCGACATCAAGCTGGCCGCCCAGCGGCTCCAGGCGGCCTGCAAATAGGGCGTCCGCACAATCAAGGAGAACCCCATGTTCGGAATGGACTCGGTCCTGTATCTGAAACTCAGTGCGATGATGTTCCTGGAGTTCGCCATCTGGGGGGCCTGGTACCCCGTGCTGGCGGCCAGGCTTCTGGGCCCTCTGGGATTCAGCGGCAAGCAGACCGGCTGGATCTACGCGACGATTCCTCTGGGCTGCATCTTCATGCCGATGCTGGCCGGACAGGTGGCCGATCGCTGGATCAACACGGAACTCATCCTGGCCGGGGCCCATCTGGTCGGCACGCTGCTGCTGTTCATCGCGGCCTGGAAGCGGAAGTTCAGTTCTCTTTTCGTGACGCTCCTGGTGTACGCGCTCTTCTACGCCGCAACGCTTCCCTTGGTGAACTCCCTGATGTTCTACCACCTGAAGCTGCACGAAGCCAGCGGCAAGTCGCCGTACATCTTCATGTGGGCTCCCATCGCCTGGGCCCTGGCAGGCTATTTCCTGACGGGGTGGCGGTGGGTCTTCAAGACGGGCGAAGAAGGCCGGGATTGCCTGATCCTGGGAGGCGTCCTGTCCGTCGTGATGGCCGTCGTCTGCGGCGCTTTGCTGCCCAACACGCCTCCGTCGGCAACCGCCGGGGCAAGCGCCCTGGGCATGCTCAAGGACGCCAGCTTCCTGATCTTCGTCCTCATCTCGATGGCCGCTCCCGGCATGATGCAGTTCTACTTCCTGGGCACCGCCCAGTTCATGCAGGACAACGGGATCTCGGCCAAGAACGTCCCGGCGGCCATGGCGATCGCCCAGGCGACACAAGCGGCCGCGACCCTGTTTCTGCTCGGCTGGATTGTTCAGCACGCCGGCTACAAATGGACCCTGACGCTGGGGGCCGGCTCCTGGCTGGTCCTCTTCGCGATCTATGTGATTTCCAAGCCTGCCGCACTGATCGTTGCGGGCCAGGCGTTCCACGGCGTCGCGTACGTCTTTTTCATCATCGCCGGGCAGATGTATGCCGGAGCGGTGGCGCCGGAGGGGGCCGGCGCGTCGATGCAGGCTCTGATCTTCACGGCGCAGAGCGGCATCGCGCTGTTCCTGGGGACTCAACTGGCCGGAGTGGTCATGGACAAGTGTCGGAGCGAGGGACGTTTCCAGTGGGGCAAGCTGTGGGCCGTGCCCGGCGCGATCATGGCGGTCTGCGTCCTGGCGCTGGTCTTGTTCTTCAAAGGAACCGTCTGAGGCATCGGGCCTTGGGCGGCAGTCTGGGCGCTCATGACGACAGCATGATGTTTTCCGGTGGGCGAGAAACGCCGTCCGTTAGACGGTGAACTTCAGGAACTCCGTCATGAGCGCCTTGACCCAGCGGCCGGGTTTGCCGTTGCCGATGGGTTTGTCGTCGAACTTCACAATCGGGACGACGTCCTTGGTCGTCACGGCCAGGAACAGTTCGTCCGCGGCGGCGGCCTCGGCCGGCGTCAAGCACTTCTCCGTAATCTTCATCCCCAGATTCGTCGCGGCTTTCACGATGAAATGACGAGTGATCGAGGGCAGGATGTTGGCCGCCAGGGGGGCGGTGTGCAGGGCGTCGTGGAGGATCGCGAAGAAGGCGGAACCCGCGCCCTCGGTGATCAGACCGGCCTCGTCGACCAGGATCGCCTCCTCACAGCCTTTCTCCATCGCTTCCTGACGGGCCAGGACGTTGGGCAACAGATTGAGGGACTTGATGTCGCACCGTTTCCATCGCAGGTCGGGGCAGGTGCAGACCGCGATCCCATTGGCCTTTTCCTTGGCCGCGTCGCCCACCTGGCTGATCGTCAGGAAGAAGTTCGGCTTGATGTCCTTGGCCCAGGTGTGATTTCTGGGGGCCGAGCCGCGGGTCACGTGAAAGTAGATTTTGGCGTTGGCCAGCTTAGCGGCCTGGAAGGCCCTCAGGACCCGTTCGCGGATCGTCCCGATGTCGATGCCGGTGATGCGGATGGCCGCCATGCTCGCGGCGAACCGCTCCAGGTGCTCGTCCAGGGCGAAGATCTTGCCGTTGTAGCTGCGGAGAACCTCATACACACCGTCGCCAAAATAGAGGCCGCGGTCGAAGTAGATCGGGTCCAGATCCTCTTGCGGGAAGAGCTGATCGTTGACGATGGCCAGTTTCATATCACACACTCCTTTGAAGGTGAACGTCGTTGTTCTTGCCCGGCGGCTGGGTCGGACGGCCGTCCTGCGGAAGTCAGTCCCGGACGCATCCATCTCCCCTCGGGCGGGCGTCCGTAGGGGCCAGGATACAAAATTCCTTTAGAAAAGTCTTTACAATCTTATCGGCATGCGCTATGCTTTTAGTTTTACCAGGATTTGGATATTTAGACTGGGAGTTTCCCAATGTACGCGATTGTTGAGCAAGGCAGCAAGCAATACAAAGTGGCCGTGGGCGACAAGCTGGAGATCGAGCTGACCGACGTGGCCCCCGACGCCACCACGATCGAACTGGACAAGGTTTTGTTCATCGGCGGCGGCGACGGCGCCAGCAAGATCGGTCAGCCCTACATCCAGGGCGCCAAGGTCATCGCTTCGCTCAAGCCCAACGCGGCCGAAGCGGTGGTCAAGGGACCCAAGCTGTTCGTCACGACGTTCCGCCGTCGCAAGAACAGCCAGAAGCGAATCGGCCACCGGCAGAAGCACCTGCAGATAACGATCGATAAGATCGAGGGTTAACTCTCGATTGGGACGGCAATGCAGTCGCGCCTTCTGCGAGCGGGGCTCGCTGCATTGCCGCCTTTTGTCATTCTGTTCCCGTACGCCGTAAGTCCCCCATCCGCGAAGCTCTATGCGTCCACGAAGTAGCAGACGACCTTCTGCTTGAAGGCGTCGGCATTGAGGAAGACGCCGCCGCAGGGCAGTTCGCAGGCGTCGACGACCTTGACCGCATCGACCCATCGGCCCGCCTTGGGCACCAGTTGCAGCAGCCGGTTGGGTGAGTTCTCGAACAGGTCGGTCCGCAGATAGTTGTTTCCCCGGTCGGGAAAGAGGGCCAGGTACAGCATGTCCGTCTCCACCAGTTCGTTGAGGAAGTGCGTTCCCAGGGAGACGTCGGGGACGAGGTTCTCGTGCATTTGGACGATTTCGCAGAGCACGGCGGCCCGATTGACCTCCACGAAAGCGACGGGGATGCCCAGGAAGGGGTCGCTCGTGCCCCAGCGTCCCGGCCCGAGGAACATCAGGGACCCGTCCATGAGCGATTCACACGCCTGATTGATCTTGCCCAGCAGGCGGGCCACTTCGTAGCGGTCCTGGAGGGACAGCCGGCTGTAGACCTGCGGCGCCACGTACACGAATCGGCTGATCTTGGCGTGCCGGCTGTGTCCGACGACGGCCCCGCTGGCCTCGATGATGGCGCGGGCCCGGGGGATCTCGACCTCCGGCGGCCGGGGGGTATCCGTGCCCTTGACGGGCAGCGGCCTGCACTGGACCAGGTGGATTCGGTAGGAGCGGTCGTCCAGGAAGTTCAGCGTGAACTCGACGTCGACGGGGTACTCGTACGCCTGCTCCAGCGTCGCAAGGGCCTCGCGCATGTCCCGGACGAACTCGGTTCCAGTCAGCAGGTTGTCGAACGTGGGGACCCAGACCTTGCCGCCCGCTTCGCTGACCAGCGACTCGTCGGCCGAAGCGAACATCTCTATGGGCACGTCCGTGCTCTCTCTGACCACGTCGAGGAAATGGCCCGACACGACGCGGTTGGCCTGGAGGTCGATGTAGTCCACCCGCCTCTGGGTGTACTGGCGGACCTCCTCGAAGTTGGCTTCGGGCCGCTTCTCCGGAACGTTCAGAGCGACCAGACGCGTGTAGTCGTCGTCGGAGCGGTCGACCGCGCGGGTGCCCAGCCCGAAGACCAGCCGCAGCACGCCGGCCTTGGGATCGATGCTCTCGTTCCAGACATACGGATTGAAGGAGAAGCCCACGCCGGCCGCCTGGGGGTAGTAGTACCGCCCATGCATCGCGCCGGAGACCCGCATCACCAGCAGCGCCATCTGCTCGTCGTGGTGGAGCAGGCCCCGCTGTTCGCGGTAGCGCAGGGCCTTCTCGCTCATCGTGCTGGCGTAGACGGTTCGCACGGCGGAGAGGAAGTCCTCCAGTCGCCGCTCGCGCGGCCCCTGGTTCGGGCAGAAGACGCTCTCGTACTTGCCCGCAAAGGAGTTGCCGTAGTTGTCTTCCAGGAGCGAGCTGGAACGCACGATGATCGGCGACTGGCCGAAGTAATCGAGCATCTGTTCGAATTGCTCCAGGATGTAGTCGGGGAAGTGCCCCTGGAGGATCCGCTGGCGGGCCTGCACGGCGCCCTCGAGGAACGTCGCGGGGTTGCGCTGCTTCTGCCGCAGCCACCAGACGCCGTTGCGGACCAGGTAGGTGTAGAACACGTCGGAGCCGACGTAGAACGAGTCGTGCTCCTCGAGCAACTCGGCGAAGCGCGGCGAATGCTTTTCCAGAATGCTCCGAGCGACCAGCATGCCGACCGTCTTGCCGCCGATCAGGCCGGACCCGATCATGCGTTTCCAGATGTTCAGCACATCGTCGAGCGTCAGGCAGCGCGACACGAGCTGGAGCATGCCGGGATCGCGGGAGATGATCATTCGGATCAGGCGCTCGAAGGTCTCCTGAAGTCTCTTGGGCGGACACACGCCGGCCTCGGACGCGTCGAGAATCCGCTGGGCCTCCAGAAACGTCCGGTCCCAGTATCCCGGCCGCGTGTCGGCGTTCAGGTCGGACCAGTTGACCGACGAGAGGATCGAGGAGATCAGCACGCTCGATGTCACGGGCTGCAACCGGTCGCCGTCCCACTTGTGGAGCATGTTCATCGTGGGGGAGTAGCGGAACTGCACCTTGATGGGATGGACATACAGGTCCCCGGCATGGCGGTAGAGTTCCAGGAACAACTGCGTCGTCTCCATGATCGGGCGAATGGCCTTGGCGCTGTGCGAGTTGCGGAAGATCGCGAAATAGGCGATCGTCTCGAGGTCGTACAGATAGGGACAGGTGAGCATGAAGAAGTTGCCCAGCATGGAGTCCGAGTACCAGTCGGCGGCCAGCTCGGAGAGGCAATCGAAGACGTACAGGGCTCCGCGGCCGGCGGCTTCAATGACGGCGTGGATCCTGGCGATGAACGTCTCGAAGCCTTCGGCGGGGTCCAACTCGTGCACGTCCACCGACCGGCCCTGGAAGACGACGGGGGGGTGACTGGCGAATCGAAAGTAGATGACCTTTCGGCCGGACTGGAGACCTGCGTTGACGTAGGGGGCCGCCACGGCCATGTAGTCTTCCACGGCGTCGACCTGCCAGACGATGTTGTCGCCGGGCAGGATGCCCTTGAGCGCCTGGTCCAGACCCGAAACGCCCGTCGTCAGCTCCGCCACGTGGTCGCTCATTCGCTTCACCTCTTTTCCAGGAGTATCTCCATTCCGCACGGGCCGCAGCGAAACCGGACCGGGTATCGGCGGCCGTCTTCGTCAATGAGGATCATCGACTCGCCAGGGGTCTTGGCTCCATGCCCGTTGCACAAGCCCAGCTCTCTTCGCAAGCAGAGTCTGGTCGTCATGACGACCTGCCCGGACAGGTCCACGCCGGTCTCCGCGGCCGGCTCGATCGTCTCGACGCCGTGACGCCGGTAGAAAACCTTGGCCTTCTCGTTGAGAGCGTTGCCCAGGTAGGTCAGGTGTTTCTCGGGATAGGGCGCGTGGTTGCGTTGGATCCCTCCCGCGACGCGGGGCCGATTCTCCCGGCGCGTCAGAAGGAGTCGTTCCACCAGTTCGCGTTTGGCCGCGTTCAGACGCGACGCGGGTACGAAGTACACGTCGTGCGTCTCCAGTTGCACGTTCGAGCACTCGAAGATCGTGTTGCCCAGCCGCGTCAGTTGGGCGACGAGGGTCTGCCTGGCGGCGTCCTTCTTCTCGGCCGGTTGCGGATCGGGGATCGTCGTTTCGGCCCGGTTCCCGTCCTCGTCGACGCCGGAGACGATCAGGCCGTCCGACGTGTCTCGCAGGGACATTGTCAGGCCGATCTTGCGTTCGGCCGCTCGGCCGTCGAACTTGCGGCAGAAGGCGTAGTCGAAGTTCCGGTAGATCTCCCGGCCGGGGTGTATGCCTTGCATCTTCTGGGGATAGACCTTGCGGCCCTCGACGCGGTTGACGATGGTGCCGTCGAGTCGTCGCTGGGCATCGAAGAAGCACAGCCCGTCTGCGTTGTGCAGGTCGCAGTCGCGATCGAGCAGGAAGCAGGCCCCCTCGACCCGGACGACGATCCCGACGAATTCGCCGAGGGACTTGGGCGTGTCCATCGATGCGATCGAGCCGCTTCGGCCGGTCAGTCCGTAGTCGGTGAAGCCTCGGTTGAAGGTCTTCTTCAGGTTGGGCTCGAATCCCAGGTGGACGGCGCCGGACGAGCTGCGGCGCAGGCCCTTGGCCGCCAGGATTCCGTCGAGCCTGCGACGGTAGAAACCGACCGTGTTGGCGACGTAGGGGAGGTCCTTGAGCCGGCCCTCGATCTTGAAGGACGTGACGCCGGCGTCGATCAGCTCCTCCAGGTGATCGGCGAGGCAGAGGTCCTTGAGGGACAACAGGTGCCGGTCGCGGGCGATCTCGTTGCCCGCCTGGTCCGTCAGGCTGTACAGCCGCCGACAGGGTTGGGCGCACTGGCCGCGATTGCCGCTGCGGCCGCCGAGGGCGTAGCTCAGATAGCACTGGCCGCTGACCCCGACGCAGAGGGCTCCATGGATGAAGCACTCCAGCTCGATCTGCGTGCGGTTGCGGATCTCGCGGATCTGTTCGAGCGTCAGCTCGCGGGCCAGGATCACGCGGGAGAAGCCGACCTGTTCGAGGAATTGCACCTTCTCCGGCGTCGCGTTATGCATCTGCGTGCTGGCGATCAGCGGCACGGGCGGCAGATCCAGCTCCAGCAGGCCGAGATCCTGAATGATCAGACCGTCGATGGCCGCATCGTGGAGCTGATGGATCATCCTCTCTGCCGCCGGCAGTTCCTCGTCGCGCAACAGCGTATTGAGGGCGGCATAAACGCGGACATAGTACTCGTGGGCGAACTCGACCACCTGGCGAATCGTGGAAACCGCGTTCCCGGCGGCTTCCCTGGCGCCAAATCGCGGGGCGCCGATATAGACGGCGTCCGCGCCGCACAGAATCGCGGCCTGTGCCGTGGGACCGTCTTTCGCGGGAGCGAGCAATTCGACAGTTCTGTTCATCGGCAGGGATTATACCGCATGGGCCGGATCTTTGCGCCGCCGTTGTGAAGTACGGGAAATCCGATGCGGTCAGGCCTTTGTCGCGCGGGATCGGATTCTCTCGCGGGCCCGTTGCCGCCACGCCTGGGGGCCGTGTGCACGGAAATACTCGAAAGACTCTTCGTCCACAAGCTCGCCCAGCAGGGACTTGCGGTCGCCCGGACTGCCGAGCCCGTCGATGATGTCCCGCCGAATGCTCTCGAGCTCCGCCAGGAACCGGCCGTGGTCTTCAGTGAACTGGAGTTCAAGCTTCTGCCTGAGGTGTCCGGCGTAGGAAGGACAGTACCCCCCGGTTCCGATCGCGATCTGGAGGTCCCCCCGCTTGACGAGGGCCGGGACGAAGAAATCGCAGTGCTCGGGATCGTCCACGACGTTGCAGAGAATCTCCAACTCCTGGCAATCGTGATAGACCTGCGCGTTGACCTCGGCGTTGTCGGTCGCCGCGACGACAAGGATCGCTTGCCCTATGTACTGCTTGGCGTATCGGTCGCGGATCAGCTCGCCGCCGTGATTGTTGCACAGGACGGTCATCGCGTCGCTGGGCTTGTGTGCGACGACCACCAGGCGGGCGCCGGCTTCCAGGAACGAAGTGGCCTTGCGGACCGCCACGGCGCCGCCCCCGACGACCACCACCCGTCGTCCTCCGAGCTCTACGAATATCGGGTACTTGGCCATAGAGTCCATTCTACCAAAGCAGTTCTCGAAACAACATCACTTTTGCGACGATCGCACCGAATTCTCGACACAAGCGTCCTACGCCTGCGGCCCATTCTCGTTCACGCGCGGCCGGGTTGCGAGATTTGGCTTCGTGAAATCGCGTATTTATTGTACACTCCGAAAGGCAAGGTGGATTCAGAAATCTTCGGAGATCCGATGTGATTCGATTGCATGCGCCGTTGACGGAGCCCGATGTGCGTCGGCTCAAGGCGGGGGACGAGGTCGTCCTCGACGGGGTCATCTACACGGCTCGCGACATGGCCCACAAACGCCTGTGCGAGGCTTTGGATCGGGGCGAGGAACTGCCTCTTCCGCTCGACGGCGCGGTCCTGTACTTCGTGGGGCCGACGCCGGCACGTCCCGGCAGGGCGATCGGTTCGGCCGGTCCGACCACGTCGGCCCGCATGGACGCCTTCAGTCCGAGGCTCATCGCCCACGGTCTGCGGGCCATGATCGGCAAGGGCTATCGCAGCGACGAGGTTCGCCAGGCCCTCAAGCAGCACGGCGCGGTCCATCTGGCGACTCTGGGCGGCGCGGGCGCGCTGCTCAGTCGCCACATCGTCGGAGCCACGGTCGTGGCCTACGAGGACCTGGGCACCGAGGCCATTCGCCGGCTGGAGGTTGTTGATTTCCCCGCCGTGGTGGCTTATGATGCCTCCGGCGACAGCGTTTACGACAGGATAACGACGAAATCTCAGTCTGGAGCATGACATGAAGACCGCGTTGCTCGGGCTCGCGCAGTCCGGCAAGAGCACGATTTTTTCCGCCATCAGCGGCAAGGCCATCCCGCCGATGGGGCTCAACAACATCGAAGAGGCCATCGTGCCGGTCCCGGATGAACGGCTGGTGTGGCTGGAAGGCCTGTACAAACCTCAGAAGGTTGTCCGAGCGACGATGGATGTACTGGATCTGCCGGGCTTCAGTTTCACGGATGAGCACGGCCGGACCGCGGCCCGCCGGCTGATCGGGCAGATCCGCACCGTGGATATGCTGGTCATGGTGATCCGCGCGTTCGACGACCCCTCCGTGCCGCCGTATCGCAACAAGGTCGATCCGAAACGCGATTTGGTGGAATTGCAGACGGAATTGCTCCTTTCCGACCTGGAGCTGGTCACGACCCGGATTGAGAAGCTCGAAACGCAGGTGAAAAAGCCCACCAAGACTCAGGCTCAGGACAAGGCCGAATTGGCCTTGCAGAAGCGGCTCCAGGCCGCGATCGAGGCGGAAAAGCCCATCAGCTCGGCCGTCGAAAACGACGATGAACTGGCGATCATCAAGTCGCTGGGTTTCCTCACGCTCAAGCCGATGGCTCTGGTCATCAACGTGGGGGAGGGCCAGCTCGACAAGACCTTCGATCTCGGCGAGGTCATGGGCGGTGCGGTGCCTGTCGTGACGATGTGCGCCAAGCTGGAGCACGAATTGGCCCAGTTGGACGAGGAGAGCCGGGCGGTATTCAAAGCCGATCTGGGGATTACCAATTCCGCCGCGGAGAAGTTCGTCAAGATTTGCTACTCGGCCTTGGGGCTGATCAGTTTCCTGACGGTCGGCCCCGACGAGGTTCGAGCCTGGCCCATCCGCAAGGGCACCAGCGCCCTGGACGCAGCGGGCAAGATTCACTCGGACATCAAGCGGGGATTCATTCGTGCCGAGACGATGGCCTACGACGACCTCAAGACGCTCGGTGAGGAGAAGGCGGTGAAGGCCGCCGGCAAGATGAGGCTCGAAGGCAAGGAATACACCGTCAAGGACGGCGACATCATCAACTTCCGGTTCAACGTGTAGTCACAGGAGATCGGTGAATTCATGAAAGCGGCTGTGTTGACGGGGATCCGTCGGATGGAGGTCCGGGATGTACCCGACCCGAAGATCGAGAAGGACACCGACGTCCTGCTCAAGATCGACATGGTGGGGATTTGCGGATCGGACGTGCACTACTTCGAGACCGGTCGAATCGGTTCGCAGGTAGTGCAGTTCCCCTATATCGTCGGTCACGAGTGCGCCGCCACAGTTGCCGCGGTGGGCAAGGGCACCCGGCACGTCAAGGTGGGCCAGAAGGTGGTGGTCGAACCCGCCATTTCGTGCCACGAGTGCGATCAATGCCGGCGGGGCCGCGAGAACACCTGTTTCAAGCTGAGATTTCTGGGCACCCCCGGCCAGGGCAACGGCTGCCTGAGCGAATTCATCGTGATGCCGGAGGAGTGCTGCTTCCCGATCGACGGCAAGATCACCGTCCAGCAGGGCGTGCTGTGCGAGCCGCTGGCGATCGGGGCGTATGCGGTCAAGCAGGCGAAGGTCGCCCCGACAATGGATCTGGCGATCTTCGGCGCCGGGCCCATCGGTTTGAGTTGCCTGGTTTGCGCCCAGGCCGAGGGCGTGCGGTCCTGCTGCATGACCGAGAAGATCGACAGCCGCAGGGAGACCGCTCGAAAAGGCGGCGCCGCCTGGGTCGGCAATCCTCTCAAAGAGGACGTCGTGGCTGCGATTCTCAAGCAGCGGCCGCTGGGAATGGACGTGGCCTTTGAGTGCGCCGGCCAGCAAGAGACGATCGACCAGGCCGTGGATGTGCTCAGGGCCGGCGGCAAGCTCATGCTGGTCGGAATCCCGCGAGAGGACCGGGTTTCCTTCGCGATCGACAAGATCCGCCGCAAGGAGATCACGATCGTCAACATCCGGCGTCAGAACGGCTGCACCGGCAGGGCGATCGAGCTGGTGGCGTCGGGGAAGGTCAAGCCCGACTTCATGGTGACCCACCATTTCGGCTTGGACCGGATCCAGGAGGCCTTCGAGCTGGTCGCCGGCTACCGGGACGGGGTCGTCAAGGCGATGATCGACATGTGATTTGCGTTTGCAGGTGAAGGGGGCAACCGCCCGCCTCGGTCCGGCGGGTCGCTCAATGTGGTCGGCAGGTGAGTATGGGCGGGGATGGAGATACGAGGTGATGATCGCGTCATGAACAGGGGACAGAAGAAGGCCTGTATCCTCAGCATCGGCAACGAGTTGCTCAGCGGCAAGACTGTCGATGCGAACGCCGCGTATGTCGCGGCCCAACTGCGGACGCTGGGGATCCCGGTGGTCGGAATCTACAGCGTCGGCGACGAGGAGCCGGCGATCCGCCGCAAGGTGGCTCTGGCGGCCCAGGAAGCGGATATCCTCATGATCACCGGCGGGCTCGGTCCCACCGACGACGACCTGACGCGGCAGGCGATAGCCGGTTTCATGGGAGTTGACCTGGTGCTTCAGGAGGACCTGCTCGCGGCCCTTCGACAGTTCTTCGAACGCCGGGGCATCGAGATGGTCCGTCGCAACGCCATCCAGGCCTACATCCCGCGCGGTGCGACGGCCATTGAGAACCAGAAGGGGACCGCACCCGGCATCCGGGCCGAGTTCGACGGCAAGGTCCTGTACGCGACCCCCGGCGTGCCCAGCGAGATGCGGCACATGGTCGACACTTTCATCCTGCCGGAATTGAGGGCTCTGGCGACGGGGCAGGCGATCGTGGTCAAGAGGCTTCGCTGCTTCGGAGCGGGGGAGTCCAAGATCGCCGAGATGATCGGCGACGCCATGGAGCGAGGCCGCAATCCCCTGGTCAACTGCACCGTGCATGAGGGAGTGGTCACGCTGGAGGTCGTGGCGACCGCCCCCGATGCGAGCCAGGCCGAAGCCATGGCCGTTCGTCAGGAGGAATCGCTGAGGGTTGCGGTGGGACACCTGGCGTTCGGGACAGGGAGCCAGACCCTGGCAGAGGTCGTGGGGGAACGCCTGGTCGAAAGGGGCCGGACGCTCGCGACCGCGGAGTCCTGCACGGGGGGCCTGCTGGCCGCGATGATCACCGACGTACCGGGTTCGAGCCGGTATTTCACTCACGGCTGGGTGACATACAGCAACGCCGCCAAACAGAGTGAATTAATGGTGCCCCCCGAAATGATCGACCAATATGGTGCGGTCAGTGAACACGTAGCGAGGGCCATGGCCCAGGGCGCCCGGCGATGTTCCGGCGCCGATTACGCGATCGGAATCACGGGAATTGCCGGTCCCGACGGCGGCAGCGAACAAAAGCCGGTCGGACTGGTGTATATAGCTTTGGACAGCCGCGACGGTGCGGAGGCCTCGCGTTATGTGTTCTCCTGGGACCGCAGCTCAGTGCGTTTGCGGGCCGCCCAGACTGCCCTGAACCTGCTGAGACTGAAGCTGATAGGTTGACAGACTGAGCCCCGAGTGCTATAATAACACGACTGGCGGCAGCAGCACATGAGGTTTGTATGACCAAACAACGCATGCACTTAGGGGAAATCCTCTATAAGGCAGGCTTGGTAGAAAAACAAGCTCTGATCAATGCGATCAAGACGGCCAAGACCAGCAATAAGAGGTTGGGGCAGGTTCTGATCGATCTGGGACTGATCAATGAAGATGTCCTGGCCAAGGCGATTGCCAAGCAGTTCGGCCTCAAGTACGTGGATGTCGATCAGATCCCCATCCCCCCGGACGCGACCACGATTGTGCCGGAGGATCTCATCAAGCGGCACAACATCCTGCCGCTGAGCGTCGCCAACGGTCGCCTGAAGCTCATCATCGGCGACCCGATGGACCTCGACATGATGGATTCGGTCCGGCTCCGACTTAACAAGGAGCTGGAGTGTTATGTGGCCAACCCGAAAAAAATCCGGGCCTACATCGACGAATCTCTGGTCTCCAAGCCCGCCGTGGCCAGCGAGAGCGGCGGGGCGGCCGCTGCGGTGGAAGACGACCGGCTCAAGCACAGTATCGACGCCACCGCGGCCGAGTTGGCCGCGGAAGGTCAGGCTCTCCAGGCCGAAGTCCTTCGAATCCAGGCCGGCGACAGCGCCGACGAAGGTCCGATCATCAAGCTGGTGAACCTGATCATCGATACGGCCTATCACATGAGGGCCAGCGACATTCACATTGAGCCCATGGCGGACCGCGTCCGCATCCGCTACCGCATCGACGGGGTTTGCCTCGAAAAGGACAACATCCCCAAGAACATGCAAAACCCCCTGGTCACGCGTTTCAAGATTCTCTCCGGCATGGATATTGCCGAGAAGCGGCTGCCCCAGGACGGTCGTATCAAGCGAAACATCGGCGGCACGGACATCGACTTCCGTGTCTCCTCCCTGCCCGGCGTGCACGGTCCCAGCATTGTGCTTCGTATCTTGCGGCCCGACGCCGTCAATATCGGTATCGAGTCGCTCGGTTTTGCGCCCGATAACTACCAGACCTTCCAGCAAATCATCAAGCGGCCCAACGGGATCTTTCTGGTGACCGGTCCGACCGGCAGCGGCAAGACGACGACCCTGTACGCCGCACTCCAGGAGCTGAACAAGCCCGACAAGAAGATCATCACGGCCGAGGACCCGGTCGAGTACAACTTCGCCGGCATGAACCAGTGCCAGGTCCGCCACGAGATCGGCCTGTCGTTCGACAAGATTCTTCGTGCCATGCTGCGTCAGGCGCCGAACATCATTCTGGTCGGTGAAATCCGCGACGGCGAGGTGGCGAACATCGCCATCCAGGCCGCTCTGACAGGCCACCTGGTCTTCAGCACGCTGCACACCAACGACGCCTGCGGCGCCATCACCCGCCTAATCGACATGGGGGTCAAGCCGTTCCTTGTGGCCAGCTCCATTCAGGCCATCATGGCCCAGCGTTTGGTCCGCGTGATCTGCAAGAAATGCAAGGTCGTGGACGAGAACCCAAATCCCAAGTATTTGCGTTTGCTGGGGATCGACCCGGCGGAGATCAAGAAGCGGCCTGTCTACAAGGGGGCCGGCTGTCCCGCATGTCAAAATACGGGCTATAAGGGTCGTAAGGGCATCTTTGAGATGATCGAAATGAATCCCGAAATCCGGGAACTCGCCTTCAAGAGGGCCACGACCAGCGAATTGCGGGCGGCCGCTCGGGCCAGCGGCATGAGAACGCTGGCGGAGGACGGAGTGCTGAAAGTATTCAGCGGGATCACCACGGCCGAAGAGGTCTCGCGCAACGCGCAGGTCGAAGGCATCGTGGCGGAGTAGAACGATATCTTGTCGAAGGAACACTCATGGCAACACTGAACATGGACCGAATCCTCCAGGCGTGCGTAACCCAGGGGGGATCCGATATTCACATCTCCGTCGGCCGGCCGCCCGTCATGCGTATTGACGGGCACCTGAGGTCGCTCGAAACCAAGGTGCTCGAGCCGGATGACACGGCCGCTTTGATGAAGAGCATTACGCCGGAACGGTGTCAGCAGGAACTCCAGGAGGAAGGGGGAACCGACTTTGGCTTTGCGTTTGGCACCGCTGCCCGTTTCCGCGTGTCCGTCTTCAAACAGAAGGGCACGCTCGCCATGGTGCTCCGGCAAATCCCCTACAAGATCCTTACCTTTGAGGAGTTGGGTCTGCCGAAGATCTGCGCGGCTCTGTGCCGGCGACCCCGCGGCCTGTTTCTGGTCACCGGACCTACCGGTAGCGGCAAGACGACCACGCTGGCGACGATGATCAACTACATCAACGAGAACTTCGACCGGCACATCGTGACGATCGAGGACCCCATCGAGTATTATCACCCCCACAAGAAGTCGGTGATCAACCAGCGAGAGGTGGGTGTGGACGTTCCGAGCTTCGCCGAGGCTCTACGCCGCGTGTTGCGTCAGGACCCCGACGTCATCCTGGTCGGCGAGTTGCGAGACCTGGAGACGATTGAGGCTGCCGTGCGTGCCGCCGAGACTGGACACTTGGTGTTCAGTACGGTCCATACGACGAGCGCCGCCGGCACGGTCAACCGTATCATCGACGTGTTCCCGACGGACCAGCAGGAGCAGATCCGCATTCAGTTGAGCGGCAACCTGATCGCCGTGCTGAGCCAGGCTTTGTGCCCTCTGGCAACCGGGCGGGGGCGTATCGCGGCCTATGAATTCATGGTCGTCACCCCCGCTATCGCCAACCTGATCCGCGAGAACAAAACCTACCGCATCGATTCGAGTATCCAGACCGGCAAGAAGCTGGGTATGCAGCTGCTGGACGAGCACCTGTGGAACCTCTACGACATCGGCAAGATCACGCTGGAGGAGATGTTGGACAAGGGGCGAGCCCCGGGTGCCCTCCAGGAGAAGGCACTGGCCAAGATCGCCGGTGCCAAGGGCAAGATGAAGAAACACGCGGAAGAGGCAAAGAAGGAACTCGAGGACCTCGGACCGATCCTGAAGACCTGACGGTCCGTGCGTTTCTTCAGGCCAAGGCGGGGGACCCAGGCGACGGGGCATGGATGGAAGATATCCCGTTGCAATACCCTAGGACACCTGTATGCTATCGGGTCACTTGCCGGTGTCCCATTAACCAGATGTCCGATCCGTAATTTTCTTCAAAATAACTGTTTACTTCGCTACAATAGAGTCGTACTGGATTATAGGGTCTTTAAGGGCTATGGCGATGGGTAACGGAAAGGCAGTCGAAAAGCTCCCTCCAGTCGAGCAGCTCCGCGGCCGACCGATCGGCAGGATCCTGATGAAGATGGGCCTGCTCAGCCGGGAGAAGGTCCATGAGTGCCTTGAGGTCCAGAAGAAGCGAGGGGGTGGCATCCGTCTGGGCCAGATCCTCGTGGAACTGGGGTTGGTGGATGAAGCCAAACTCCAGATCGCGCTGGCCGCGCAGCGGGGCATCGAGTACATCAGCATCGACGGCTTGGACATCGCGGCCGAGGTGATCGAGAAGGTCCCGGCCCAGATGGCCAAGACCTTCCACATCCTTCCGATCGCGTACAACAAGGACAAGAAGGAACTGACGGTCGTCTTGGACAACGTGGACAACTTCCGGGCGACGGACGATCTGCGGACGCTCATGGGGTTCGCCATCGTCGCCAAGATGACCGACCACAGCAGTCTGGAGGCTGCGATCAACAAATATTATGAGACCAAGCAGGACGACAACATCACCGAGCTGATCGACGAGATCCAGTCGGATTCCTTCCTCCAGGAGTTCCAGGGGCGAAACGCCAGCATCGACCTGGACGAGCTCAAGGAGTTGTCCGAGTCGAACCCCGTGAAGAAGCTGCTGAACCTGGTTCTGCTCCAGGCGATCCGCGACAAGGCGTCCGACATCCATTTCGAGCCGTTCGAGTCGGAGTACAAGATGCGGTACCGCATCGACGGGGTGCTCTACGAGATGATCCCGCCTCCGAAGTATATCGCCGCGGCTTTGAGTTCTCGTATCAAGGTTATGGCCAACCTGGACATCGCCGAGCGCCGTCTGCCCCAAGACGGTCGTATCTCCTTGACCGTTCAGGGCAACCCGGTCGACCTCCGCGTCAGCGTGCTGCCCACCATGTTCGGCGAGAGCGTGGTGCTTCGTATCCTCGACCGGAGCCAGGTGAGCTTCGACATCAACAAATTGGGCCTTCGCCCGGCGGACATCAAGACCTTCCGGCAGTTGATCGACAAGCCCAACGGCATCGTCATCGTGACCGGGCCAACCGGCTGCGGCAAAACGACGACGCTCTATGCGGCACTCAGCGAGCTGAACACCATCGACACCAAGATCATCACCACCGAGGACCCGGTGGAGTACGATATGGACGGGATGATCCAGTGCCAGATGAAGCCTGAGATCGGGCTGACGTTCGCCCGCTGCCTCCGCGCCATTCTGCGTCAAGACCCGGACATCATCCTGGTCGGCGAAATCCGCGACCTGGAGACCGCGGAAATCGCGGCCCAGTCGTCCCTGACCGGCCACCTGGTCTTCACGACCCTGCACACCAACGACGCCCCGAGCTCGATCGCCCGTCTGCTGGACCTGGGCGTCGAGCCGTTCCTCTTGACGGCGACGATCGAAGGGATCGTCGCCCAGCGACTCGTTCGGAAGATCTGCCCGGGCTGCAAGACGGAGTTCGAACCCAGCGAGGCGCAGCTCAAGGATCTCCGCCTGACTGAGGAGGACATCAAGGGCAAGAAGTTCTATTACGGCCGGGGTTGCAGCCGCTGCAACGGCACCGGGTACAAGGGCCGGCTCGGCGTGTTCGAAATCATGGTGTTCAACGAGGAAATCCGGGAACTGATCATGAACCGCGCCTCGACGAACGTGCTTCGCGTGGCGTCGCTCAAGGCGGGGATGCGTCCCCTGCGCGAGAACGGTCTGGCCGCGATCTATGACGGCCTGACGACGATCGACGAGATCGCGCGGGAGACGATGATTGAAGGATAATCCGATCGCTCGAATTGCTGGTTACGCTAACGGACAAGGGAAAGTGAGGTAAGAGTATGCCGGTCTTCCAGTATGTGGCGCTGGATTCCCAGGGCGTCGAGATCAAGGACGAGATCGAGGCCCTCAGCGAAAAGGAAGCGATCAGCAAGATCCGCAACATGGGGTACTTCCCCACGAAGGTGCGGTCCAAGGCCGCCACGGCCGCCAAGGCGGGGGGCAAAGGGGCCGCGGCCAAGGCCAAGAAGAGGCGGGGGGCCGGAGCCAAAGTCAAGGTCAAGAACGTCACGCAGTTCGCCCGGCAGCTCTCCACCCTTCAGGACGCGGGTTTGCCGGTGTTGCGGTCGTTGCGCATTCTCGAAGAGCAGCAGAAGAAGGGGAACTTCAAGCGGATCATCGGGTACGTCGCCGACGACATCGAGGGCGGCTCGACGCTGTCGGAGGCCTTCGCCAAGTACCCCCGTTGCTTCGACCGGCTGTTCGTGAACATGATCGCGGCGGGCGAGGCGGGCGGCGTGCTCGACCTGATTCTGTCCCGCGTCGCCGACTTCAAGGAAAAGGCCGAGCGATTGAAGGCCCGCGTCAAGGGCGCCATGATCTACCCGATCGTCGTGCTGTGCGCGGCGTTCGGCATTCTGATGGGCCTGATGCTCTTTGTGATTCCCCAGTTCGAGTCGGTGCTGACGGAAATGGTGGGCGGCAAGTTGAACCCCATCACGACCACCGTGCTGGGCATCAGCGCCTGGATCGCCAAGGACTTCGGATGGGCCTGGCTGGCCGGCGTGCCCATCTGCTTGATCTTCACCGTGAAATTCCTCAAGCGGTTCCGGCCGGTCCGCCTCGTGACCGACTCGATCCAGTTGCGGCTCCCGGTGCTCGGGCAGTTGACCAGCAAGGTCTCGATCACGCGGTGGACGCGAACCCTGGGCACTCTGATCAGCGCCGGTGTGCCCATTCTCGACGCGATCAACGTGACGCGAGAGACGGCCGGCAACGAAGTGTACGCGAACATGCTCACGGCGGTGCACAACTCGATCCGCCAGGGCGACACGTTCGCGGGCCCCTTGCGGCTGTCCAAGACGGTCGACCTGCTCGTGGCGAACATGGTCGCCGTCGGCGAGGAAACCGGCGACCTCGACAAAATGCTCTTGAAAGTGGCCGACCAGTACGACGAGCAGGTCGACGTGCTCGTCGGCGGCCTGATGTCCATGCTCGAACCGATCATGATCATCGGTCTGGGCAGCATCGTGATGATTATCGTGTTGGCGGTGTTCTTGCCGATGATCCAGGTCATCACCAGCCTGGGCTCCGCCGGCAGTTGACCGGGAATTCCGCGAAGACCGAAGATCCAAGTTGTCGTGCACCAGTTGTAAAGGAGAAGACCATGAAACCGACCACCAACCAGGCCAGAAGGAAACGGGCGTTCACCATCGTCGAACTGCTGACCGTCATGAGCATCATCGTGATCCTCATCGGTCTGCTGGTTCCGGCGTTGAACAAGGCCCGGCGCTACGCGACGCTCGTGCGGCAGAAGGCGCAGCTTCACAGCATGGACGCCGCCATCGAGCTGTTCAACAACGAGTACGGCAGCTATCCGCCTTCCACGGCGCTGGACCCGGACGGACTGCCCTATTGCGGCGCGATGAAGCTGTGCGAAGCCCTCATGGGACAGGATCTGCTGGGCTTCCACTCCAACTCGTCTTTCCGTCGCAACGGGCTCAGCGACAGCGGCGCCGTGCTGTTTCCGCCGAACATCGACGCGATGACCGAGGTCGAACGGGCTGCGACGTTGACGGCCCGCATGGGGCCCTATCTGGCGGCTGAAAACGCCAACGCCTGGCAGTTGCGGGACATCTACGACAACAGCAAGATCAGCGCTCAATCCTTCCTACCGACCTCCCGGGTGCTCTGCGACGTCTACGAGCGGCAGATGCCGGGCGGCCAGAAGGTGGGCATGCCCATCCTCTACTACAAGGCCGATACGACCAGCACGCAGCATGACGCGAGCCTGCCGATGTCGGCAACCAGCAACGGCGGCAACATCTACAACTACATGGACAACCAGTCTCTGGTCCTGATGGGCAAGCCGTGGATTTCCTCCACAGACACGTCGTCGTCGTCGTCGCATAGTCTGGCAACCCCGGCTCGGTTCTACATGAACACCAAGAGCGACAAGATCACGACGGCCTCGCGGCCTTTCCGTCCCGACCAGTACATCCTGATCTCGGCCGGATGGGACAACGAGTACGGCACGGCCGACGATGTCTGCAACTTCGAGTGGAAGTATCAGAAGTAGCGGCGGGCCCGTCGAGCCGCGGGGCTTGCAGCAACTGGATCGTGACATCGCTATGGAAAGAGGATAGCCGTGAAAACGACAAGATCAGGCCTGACGATGATCGAAATCATGGTGGTGGTCGGTATCATCGCCATACTCATCGGGCTGTTGATTCCGGCCGTGCACACCGTGCAGCGGATGGCCAAGGAGACCAAGCAGAAGGCGCAGTTCACGGCCATCGAGCTGGGTCTGGCGGCCTTCAAGAGCGACTACGGGGATTACCCCCCCTCGTTCTGGTTCGATCCTTCCGCCACGGGAACGACCGCCGCGCTGCGGAACTATTGCGGCGCCCAGAAGCTGGCCGAGGCGATGGTCGGCTGGGACCTGATGGGATTCCATCCGGACTCCGCCTGGCGGGCCGACGGCCTGGACAAGAGCGGAACGGCCAACACGGTGTACCTGGAGACCGACACCCTCAAGAAACGCAGGGGCCGGTACGTGGAGTTGGATGTCGCCAATCCGTTCCTGCTCGGGGGCGGTACGGACAGTCTGTTCCCGGGGGGGGTCGTTGATCTGGCGCCGCGGACCTACGTGCTGTGCGACGTGTTCACCCGCCCGGAGCGCAAGATCCAGCAGATCGACGGCAAGCTGGTGGCCGCGGGCACGCCGATCCTCTACTACAAGGCCAACCCGGCCAGCCTGATCCACCATCCGGTTTCGTGGAGCCAAACGAGCGTGTGTATCTACGATGCCCGCGACAACGCGCCGATCCTGAACCAGGGTCTGCTTGCTGACAGCGCCAAGTTGCCGACCTTGCGCCGTCAACACGACCTAGCGCCGGGCATCCGTCCGGGAACGACGAGCTTCGAGTACTTCTACGATTTCTACATCCGCGATATGCGGATTCAGGGTCGGCAGTGGCCGGTCCGGCCGGACTCGTACCTGCTGATCTCGGCGGGCATGGACGGCATCTACGGCACCGAGGACGACATCCGGAACTTCGGACAGTGACAAAAGAGGATCGCATGAGGCGGCCTATGACGGTGGGGCATCACAACCAGGCGGTGACGCTGATCGAGATGCTGGTCGTGTTGGGCATCATCGCGGTGCTGGCCAGTCTCGTGGTTACGCTGACGCTCCGGGTCGACAGCCAGTCGAAGGAGCGGGCGCTGGACAGCGTCTTCGGGCTGTTGAACACCTCGCTCCGGGAGTACTACGATGTTCGGGGCAAGTTCCCCGAGCAGCCCGTGCGGGATGCCCGCAACCTGGCCTTGGACCACATCGAGCTGGCGGTCAAGGAACTGCGGTCCGTGCCGGATTCGCGGGCCGTGCTCGAACAGCTCGACGCTTCTCTGGTCAAAAGCCAGGCAGGCGACCCCGACATCGCGGAGATCCGCGACCCGTGGGGGACCGTGCTCGACTACGTCTACGAGCACGCTGACGGCAAGGGCGACACGTTCCCCGAGCTGATCTCCGCCGGGCCGGACAAGACGTTCGGGACCGGAGACGACATCAGCAGCAAGGCCCGTTAGGAAGTGGAGTTCTGCACAATGGGAATTAGGCCTGCTTTGCAGAACTTCGATAGAGTGGCTGCGACACGACAACTGAATGAAAGATCGGAACCCATGAGCCTGCAAGCGCGCAAGACAACCGGATTGACGCTGGTCGAGATGACCCTGGTCATCGCGACGATCGCCATCATGGCGGGCCTGGCGGTGCCGGCCATGCGGGCGCTGGTCCGATCGTTCCAGTCCGAGGGCGGCGCGATCAGCATGATCAACGCGGCGCTGAACTCGGCCCGAACGATGGCGGTCAGCCGCCAGCGATACGTGGGGATTCGCTTCCAGAAGCTGTGCACCTCGACCGACCCGGCCGATCCCCTCAAGGGGCTGATGGACGCCCCGCAGTACATGATCTTCATCGAGCACGTGCAGACGACCAGCACTTTCGATCTGGAGGACGGCTTCCAGGCGGTCGAGGGCCTCGAACCGGTCAAGTTGCCCAGCCCGATGGGCGTCATGGAACTCAACTGGATCGCCAAGGACGCGGACATCGACGAACCTTTCGAATTGTCGGATGCGACGACGTTCTCCATCGTGTTCTCGCCGGCGGGCAAGTTGGTCACCCACGACGTGCGGGTCCGCAACCGCGACGGGGTGTACCGGCCGGACAATACCGCAGGAAGTAACAAGGAGTCTCGGGACGACGTGTTCAATTCGGCGGCGAACATCTGCAAGCCCAAGGTGGGGACGTTCGTGCCGCGGGGCATGTTCCTCCAGGACGACTACTTCCCGAGGAAGAACGGCTCGGCCGGCCAGACGGACGGCCTCAACTACGGCCTGGGCGAAGAGCCCGGCTGCACGAGCTTCGTGATCTATCAGACGCCGCAACTGCGGGTCGTGTACGACAAGAAGATTGCGTGGACCGGCTATCTGAGCGGGCTGGCGACCAAGGCTTTCTACGTCAGTCCGTACACGGGCAACCTGATCTCGGCGAAATGACGGGCGCTATGACAAAAAAACGGCAACAGCACGGATTCTCGTTGACGGAGACGCTGATGGCCGTCGGGACGTTGGCCATCGGCATGACGTTCATCGGCGGCACCTTTCTGACGGGGATCTACTTCGCGACCCTCTCGACGGAACGGACGGTCGCGGCGGTGGCGTCGGAGGAGGCGTTTGCCAAGATGCAGATCTTCGGCCTCGACGTCGACGATCCCAATCTAAAGACCAGCGAGTTCGTCCCGTATGAGGATCTGACGACGCTGCCGGCGAAAGAGACGTTCTATCCGTCCACGAGCGGGGATTCGGACCGGCAGTACTCCTGGTCGGCGCTCTGCCGGCGGGTGGTCGACGTCAACGACGGACCCGACGGCGCCGCGACCAAACGCGGCGAACTCATCCAGTGCGTCGTTTTCATCAGCCGGGAGACGGGCGCCCATTCTTCCTACCGCAAACGCCAGAGCGGCTCGATCTGGCCGCAGTTGGCGCAGACCGACCTGCCATGTCCCGTGCGGGTGAACATCGCTCAGAACTCCGGAATGACCGACCAGGTCCTCGTCAAGGACGCCGTCTCCGGCGACGCGGTCGACGAGCGGACGTTCGTCGCCCAGGGCTCGATCCTGGTGGACAACGCGACCGGCGGGATCTATCGCGTGCTGGAGCGGGACAAGACGCAGCCGGAGAAGGTCACGCTGGACCGCGCCTGGGACGGCGGCGACCTGACCGCCTCCGACGGCGGCTGGGTCTGGGTGGTTCCGCCGCCGGTGGCGGGGGGGCGGATTCCCTGCATCGCCGTGTATCAGAAGATCATCAGATTCCCGAGGCCGTAAGATGCGAAAAGCCTTCACGCTCATGGAGTTGGTGGTGGCCCTGGCGATCCTGGCGGTGGTGTTGGCCATCGCCGGAGTGATCTTCCGCGTCAGCATTGATTCGCACCGGCTGGCCCTGGCCAACGCCGAGATCATGCAGAAGCTCCGCGTCCTGACGGACCAGTTGGACGCCGACTTCCGCAGCCTCCGCAAGGACGCGGAGATCTTCGTGGTCTGGAACGCGGTGCCCAAGCTCAACTACGTCGCACCCGAGCCCAACGGGACCGGGAGCCAGGCGGGGACCAATTTCCTGGGCACCCGGGGCTACGAGCGGTTCGACCGGATCATGTTCTTCTCCACGGGCGATTTCCAAGCCTACGGCCGTTCGGAGCGGGGCAACGTGGCCCGCATCTGCTACACGATGGCCCGCGGCCCGTCGGACAACGCCAGTGAACCCAACTGGGCGCCGGATCAGAAGCCCTGGAAACGGATGCTGGCCAGGACCCAGCACATCCTGATCCCGCCGGCGCCGAACAGCAGCGACAAGCCGCTGGATGTGAACGACTTCACCACCGAGCAGTGGCTTGCATGGAACAGCCAGGAGGAGATCGACCGGATCTCGCTGGAAGGGTGGAAACGCATCCCGTGGGAGCAGAAGATCAACATGCTCTCGGTGATCGGGGACATCACGATTACCGCGGCCAGCGGCGGCGGCCAGTTCGAGAGCGACACGGCCAAGGAGGCCCGCGGCGTGCTGATCGATCCCGCCCAGCCGGACTCGATCCATTCGCTCTTCTGCCAAGGCGTGGGCCAATTCATGGTCCAGGGCTGGAACGACCAGTTGGATCGCTGGATTCCGGCGGTCGATCCGAACGAGGACGGCGACCTGGCGGATTCGGACTTCATCCTGACGTCGGACAAGAAGCGGCTCGATCCCGAGAACGATCCCGGCCTGTGGTATCCGCGAGGCGGGTCCAGCCTGCGGGATCCGAATTTCCCGGTGAACCAGATCGACCAGGACCACTTCAACCTGATTCCCGGGCTGGGCCGGGCCTTGAAGTTCACGTTCACGCTGTATGACTCGCGGAACCTGATCAAGAACGGCAGGACGTTCACGCACATTGTCTACCTGGACAATTGATGGAGCAGCCATGAAGGAATCGAGCGGACATATTGCGGCAGGCCGGCCCCGAGGCTCGGCCCTGATCCTGACGGTCGTGCTCACGAGCCTGCTGGCCATCGTCGGCGTGCTGTTCGTGATGGCCACGCGGATCGACAAGATGGCGACCACCGCGGCCACGGAGAGCCGCGAGCTGACCTGCGCCATCGACACCGTGGTGGCGCAGATCGGTCAGGCCCTGGCCGACGACGTCCCCGGCGTCACCAAGAGCCAGGAGTACTATGACTACCCCGACGACGCCAACCCCTGGCTGGCAGACCTGGAGCCCTATGAGTCCGGCGGCAAGTACTACTGGCGGCAGATCAGCAATTTCGGCGTCCTGACCAGCGGCGTAAGGAACATCCTCATCAACAAGATCATCGGAGAGCGGGATGCGATCGTCAATCCCGGCAAGGTCGCCGACCCGGACGCTCTGGCCGACGCCGACGGCGACGGCGTGGCGGACGCCAAATGGTTCCAGGTGCCCGACGTCATGACGAGCAAAGGCAAGCGGTTCTACGCCGCGGTGCGCGTCATCGACAATGGCGGCATGCTCAACCTGAACACGGGCTTTCGCTTCGACCCGACCGATTCGACCGATTCCGGCGTCGAGATGACCAGTCCGCTGCGGGTGAACGTCCTTTCCCTGGCGGCAGGGCCCGCTGCGGCGCCTTCCGTGCAGGATGAGGAGACCCTCCTGGGCGTCCGGGCCAACGGCGCGACGGGTTCCAGCGCCGCCCTGAACCTGCCGGCCTACGAGCGGAGCGTGATCTGGCAATATCTCGACGTGAAGAACCCCAGCGACTATACGCCCTTCGACATGTCGGACGAGCTGGAGCTTCGCAATCGCTACGTGGTTGATCAGACCGAGATCGACACCCGTGCGGAGACCTGCGGGCGGTTCACCGGGATGTCGGTGCCGCTCAGCAGGGATCTGGACAAGTGGTATCCGCGAGTGAC
This sequence comes from Planctomycetota bacterium, assembly GCA_012517265.1. GTDB lineage: Bacteria > Planctomycetota > Phycisphaerae > Sedimentisphaerales > Anaerobacaceae > PLanc-01. The sequence continues at coordinate 28,100 of JAAYVJ010000633.1, forward strand.
GCGAGGGAACAACTTCTCCTCCTATGCGTATCGCCACATCGCCACGACGTACAACATGGACCGGATCCTCGCGCCGGAGCCGACGGATTCGAGTCTCGCGATGCCGCTGGGGAAGATGGTGAACGTCAACACGGCGGACGTGCAGACCCTGCGCAAGGCGGTGGTCGCGGCGCTGTTGGACTCGCAGCCGAATCTGAATCACGAGATGGCAGCGCAGGAGGCCGCCCAGATCAGCGCCAACCTCATCGACTATATCGACGACGACGACGAGGTCACCGTGATCAACGAACTGTCGTCGGCCTACTACGGCTTCGAACGGCCGTGCGTCTACATCTCCGAGATCGCCTGCCGGCTGGTGGAGGATTCGACCGGCAAGCACTGGTCCTACGCGGTCGAGCTGTTCAAGCCGTACTTCGAGGACAAGGACCCCAAGGCCGACGAGTGGCAGCTCGTGATCGATAGGCCGAACACCAACGCCGATCCCAGGCTGTCGCTGGTCTGGAGCGGGTCCCGGCGGTTCCACGTCGTCCTGGCCGACGATCCGCGGGCGACGCTGAGCGGCTACGTGACCTTCACGGACGCCAACGAGCCCGCCGATTCGATGCCGCTGTACGCGTACAACCGCGCCGATTACGCCAGACAGGTCCAGACGACCAGTCCCGACAATTTCCAGTTCGAGGCCGGCGCGACCATCTCGCTGGAGCGGAACGTGCCCGGCGCATCGAGGCCGTTGACGGTCGATATGATCCGAGTGCCCGAGGGGTGGATGCCGACCGCCAGCGGCGCCTACAGCATCCGGCGGGATATCCAACCGTACCGAAGCGTCCGGCGGCTCTGGGCCTCCGCGGCGGAGCGATCGACGCCCACGCTCGGCAACGACGTGGGGCCCTATGTGGACAGGCAGCGTCCCGGCCTGATCCAGGCCCACCCGGCCAACCGGCCCCTGACCAACATCGGAGAACTGGGCAAGATCTTCCGGCAGAACGGATACGTCATGATTCCGGAAGGGCAGCTCGCGACCGCCGTGCTGATCAACCTGGTCGATCCGAACAACGCCGGGCTCTTCAGATATCTGACGGTGATCGATCCGGCCAACAAGCCCAGAGTCGCCAACAGCGAAACGCGCATCATGGGGCGGATCAACATCAACACCGCGCCGGCGTTTGTTCTGGCTCAGTTGCCCTGGATGTCCTACAAGGGGGTGGCGGCTGCCGGCACAGCCGGGTCGGTGACGGGGACCGGCGCGACGAACTCGTCCTCCAACCCTGTTTTCGATCTTCAGACCGCCTATGGTCGAGGCGAGGAGATCGTCAAGTACCGGGACGCCCACGGCGCGTATCGAAGCACGGCCGGTCTGATGCAGGTGCCTGCTCTGTATGCTCTGGCCTCCGATCTGGGCGGAAATGGACACAACGACACGCCGCGGGGGCCGGATCTGACGCCGGACACCGCTCTGAACGATCTCGAAGAACGGGATCTCCTGTTCACCCGGCTCAGCGACCTGGTCACCGTGCGAAGCGACGTCTTCACGGCGTACATCCTGATCCGGATCGGAGAGTCCGGCCCGCAGAAACGCCTGATCGCGATCTTCGACCGCAGCCGGGTCAACTCGCCCGGTGACAAGGTCCGACTGGTCGCGTTGCACCCCGTTCCCGACCCTCGCTAGACGGTCGTCCCTGCTTTCCCGATTGACGATTCCCACTCCCTGTTGAGAACGCGGGCAATCCGTCGTATAATCGCATCGAGCCGCAAGACGCGGCTGGATGGCGGTCTCTCGCATGGCCGGGGGCGGCCTCAGAAGGGATTTTCGAGCCCATGCAGACGCAGACACAGGCACAGACGCGAACGAAGGTATACACGGTCACCCAGGTGAACTCGCTGGTCAAGGACGTCCTGGCGGCCAATCTTCCGTCCTGGCTCACGATCAAGGGCGAGATCACCGACTGGAAGCAGCACCAGAGCGGCCATTGCTATTTCTCTCTCAAGGACGAGGAGTCGATCCTGCCTTGCGCCATGTGGCGGGGCAACTTCTCGAAGGTGAAGTTCAAGCCGGGCAACGGGCTGGCCGTGCTGGTGACCGGATCGATCGATTTGTACGTGCCGCAGGGGCGGTACAAGCTGATCGTCGACGAGATGATCCCCGCGGGCATGGGCGCTCTGCAACTGGCCTTCGAGCAGATGGTCCGCAAGCTCGAAGCCGAGGGGCTCTTTGCCGAGTCCCACAAGAAGCCGCTGCCCAAATACCCGCAGCGGATCGGCATTCTCACGAGCGAGTCGGGCGCCGCGCTGCACGACATCGCCGACAGCATCCACAACCGCTGGCCCTGCACCCGGCTGGCCCTGTACCCGGTGCCCGTCCAGGGGCCGGGGGCCGCCGAGGCGATCGCAGCCGCCATTGCCGACGTGAACCGGCGCAACGACAGGCTCAAACTCGACGTCCTGATCGTCGGCCGCGGCGGCGGGTCCCTGGAGGACCTCTGGGCCTTCAATGAAGAGGTCCTGGCCCGGGCCATCTTCGCATCGCGAATTCCCATCATCAGCGCCGTAGGCCATGAGGTCGATGTCACGGTGGCCGATCTGGTGGCCGACGCCCGCGCCTCGACGCCCACCAAGGCCGGGGTCGCCGCGGTGCCCGACAGGGAGGACGTGCTCTCGGATCTGTCGCACCAGGAGCGAAGGCTGGCAGGGGCGGTGCGCTCCCGCTTCGGTCTGTGTCGCGAGTACCTCCGCACCATTCTGGCCAGTTCCGCGTTCCGCAATCCGCTGCTGTCGGTTCGCAACCGCGAGCAGCATCTGGACGACCTGAGCTGGGGCCTGGGCGACGCGATGCGCAAGATCTTCTTGCGGGCCCACAAGCGGATCCAGGATTGCCAAGAGCAGGTGGCCCGGATCGAGCCGCACCGGCTGCTCGGGCGGATGACGGTGGAATTGAACGATCTGGCGGGTCGCGGCCTGGCCGCGGTGACGCAGGCCCTGCACCGCAAGACCCTGCAGATCACCGCGCAGGAGAACCGCCTGGCCGGACTGAACCCCAAGTCCGTGCTCAATCGCGGTTACAGCATCACGCTCAACAAGCAGACCGGGCGGGTCGTCCGCGTCGTCGGCGACGTGAAGACAGGGGACGTGCTCCTGACCGAACTGGCAGGGGAGAACCGGATTGAAAGCCGGGTCATTGAAGCTGATAATGGATGACGGATGATGACGGAACGAAAAAACAAAGACGAGCTGACGAAGCTGACTTTCGAGGAGGCGATCGGGCAACTCAAGGAAATCGTCGGGAAGATTGAGCAGGGCGAGATCCCCCTCCAGGACAGTCTCGAACAGTACGAGAAGGGCATGTCGCTGATCAAGCACTGCCGCGGCATCCTCCAGAAGGCCGAGAAACGTATCGAGAAGATCTCGAAGGAAGAGCCGGCCGAGCCCGAACCCGAGCAGGCCGACGACGCCGAGCCGCTTCTGCGAGGCTAGCTCGTCCCGGCCCCTTGGCGGATTTGGGTTGCCACGGGTTGGCCGGCGGGGCATAATGGCCCGGGCCACGGGAATCTCGACGCGAGCGTGGCGGAACTGGCATACGCGCCAGGTTTAGGTCCTGGTGTCCGGAAGGACGTGGAGGTTCGACTCCTCTCGCTCGCACTGGAACGTCAATGGATTGCAGGTTGGAGCAGGAGAAGTCATGGTCGGGCGTCTTCTCGCAACGGTCGTTTGTCTGGCACTCCCCGCGATGATCGCTTCCTGCACCTCCGTCTGGCCGCCCCCCGAGGCTTCCATCCGTCCCGCGGCTGTACTGGGCGTGACCGATCAGGACGTGGCCTCGCTCGAACAGGCGTTGACCGAGGCTGTGTCGCTGGAGATCGAGGGCATCAGGTTCACCTCCGGCCGGATCGCCGGCCGGCCTGTCGTGGTCGCCTGGACCGGGGTCGGCAAGGTCAACGCGGCCATGGTCGCCACGCTTTTGATCGAGCACTTCGAGCCGACGCAGGTCCTGCTCACAGGGATCGCCGGCGGCGTCGATCCGAATCTGGAGCCCGGCGACATCGTCATCGCCAGACGGACCGCCCATCACGACATGGGGTATTGGGGGCCCGTCGGCATGGAGCCCGGCGGCGTGCGAAACCGCCTGACCGAAGAGACCAACCCCACCTTCTTTCCCGCCGATCCCGGCCTGCTGGCCTGCGCTCAGCACGCCGCGAACGCCACGAAGCTTGACCCGATCGCCCACCACAACGGCGAACGGCCGCCGCGGGTCGTCGTCGGGACCGTCGTCACGGGGGACACGTTCGTGGCCTCCAGGACCAAGTGCCAGGAACTGGCCGAGACGCTCCAGGCCGGCGCGGTCGACATGGAAGCCGCGGCCGTGGCGCAGATCTGCCACCAGCGGTCGATTCCGCACCTGGCTCTTCGCAGCATCGCCGACAAGGCCGATCAGAGCGCGGTCGTGGACAAGCAGAAGTTCTATTCGCTGGCCGCGCAGAACGCGTCGCGGCTGGTCATCGCGATCCTGAAAAACATGGGGGCATGAGGGCGCAGAATGCTCAAAGACCACTTCGACTTCGAGACGCACCAGACGAACCTGCGAATTGAGACCGTCGCCGGGGTCACGACGTTCCTGACCATGGCCTACATCATCTTCGTGAACCCGAACATCCTGGGCGACGCGGGGATGGACAAGAACGCCCAGATCGCGGTGACGTGCCTGGTCAGCGCGATCTCTACGATCGCAGCCGGGCTCTTCGGCAAAGCGCCCATCGCCATGGCCCCCGGCATGGGGCTCAACAGCTTCTTCGCGTACACGCTTGTCGCACGCGAGCAGGTCAGTTGGCAGACGGCGTTGGGGGCGGTCTTCCTCTCGGGTCTGGTGTTCCTCGTCCTGACGCTGGTCGGCCTGCGCAAGAAGCTCGTCGAGGCGATTCCGCCGGGCCTGATTGCGGCCATCGCCGTGGGGATCGGCCTGTTCATCGCGTTCATCGGGCTGGGCAATCTGGGCATCGTGCTGCGCGATGAGAAGACGCTGTTCGCATTCGGCGACTTGACGAAGGCGACAGTCTGGATCGGTCTGTTCGGGCTGGCTGTGATGATCGTGTTGGGGGCGCTGCGGGTCAAAGGTTCGCTGCTGATCGGAATCCTCGCGGCGACGATCGCGGCGGCCCTCCTGGGTTACGTGAGCAAGCCCGCCGGATGGGTATCGCTCGACTGGCCTATCGGGAAGGTCGCTCTGAGACTGGATATCCTCGGAGCGATGAAAATCAGCCTCTGGGGCAGCATCTTCACCTTGATGTTCATCGACCTGTTCGACAGCATCGGCACGCTCGTCGCCTGTTGCGAAAAGGCCGGCATGCGGGATGAACGCGGCCAGATCCGTGGGTTGGATCGCCTGCTCGGAATCGATGCCATCGCGACGGCGGTCGGTGCTCTGCTGGGGACCTCGACGACCACGTCCTACGTGGAGTCCGCCGCCGGGATCGAGCAGGGCGGTCGGACCGGCCTGACCTCCGTCGTCACCGGGGCGTTCTTTCTCCTGGCCATGTTCTTCGTCCCGGTCATCGCGGTCGTGCCGGGGTACGCCACCGCTCCGGCGCTGATCGTCGTCGGGTACTTCATGATGAAGGAGGCCCGCAGGATCAACTTCCGCAAGGCCGACGAATTCATCCCTTCGCTGATCATCGTGGTGATGATCGCGGTGAGTTATCAGATCAGCATGGGCCTGGCCCTGGGATTCGTGTCGTTCGTGATTTTGAAGGCTGTGCTGGGTCGATTCAGGGAAGTTCGCGCCGCGATGTGGCTGATCGCCGGCCTGTCGGTGGCGTTCCTGGCCATTCGCTGGTGGCCCGCCGTGGCGGCGATGTTCCAGAGCGGCGCTGAGGCGGTCTGAGATGCAGGGTGGGGCTTGCCCCGCCAATCCTCGTCACCGCTGGATAGGAGACGGTGGGGCAAGCTCCGCCCTACGCGAAATGAGAAGGGATTGCATATTCTGAAGGAGTGACGAGATGGGCAAGATCGGGATCGGGGTGAACATGGAGTTCGTCCGCCATGCGGACAAGTCCTTCGAGTGGGGCGTCGAGAAGGCGGCCGAGCTGGGCTACGAGTACGTCGAGCCCATGGTGCACTGGGGCCGCGAGCTGCTCAGCGAGGCGGGATACTTCCACAGCGTCTCGATGCTGGACGACCCGTATCGCGTCAAGCGTGCCTGCGAGAAGGCCGGCATCAAGCTCTCGGGTCTCTCGGCCCACACGCCGCTGTGCAAGCCGGAGATCGGCACGGAGTACCTCAAGCAGGCGATCCGCTTCGCCGCCGAGTGCGGCGCGCCGGTGATCAACACGGACGAAGGTCCCAAGCCCAAGTGGACCACGGAGGACGAGGACCACGTCCTCATGCGGTACACGCTGCACGAGGCCGCCGCGCTGGCGGAGCCGCGCGGGATTCTCATCGGGATCGAGCCGCACCAGCAGTACAGCAAGACACCGGAGGGCCTGGACCGCATCCAGAAGCTCGTGAAATCCAAGGCCATCGGCATCAATTTCGACACCGGCAACAGCTACCTGGGCGGCCAGGACCCGATCAAGTGGCTCAAGCACGTCAAGACCCGCCTGGTCCACTTGCACGCCAAGGATATCTCGATCCAGCAGTCGACCGCCGAGCGGGGCAAGGTCACCGGCACCCCGGTCGGCTGCGCCTGCGGCGACGGCGTTATCGACTGGAAGAAAGTGGTCGAGGTCTGCAAGGCGATCCCTCAAGACATCGTCTTCAGCGTCGAGTGCGGCACGATCGACCAGGCCGAACGCAGTATCCAGCACCTCAGGCAGTTCGTTTAGGAGGAGGCCCATGAATCGGATGAACTTGCTGTTGGTTGCGGCGGTCATCGCGGTTGTCTGGTTACAGCCTGCGCGAGCTGAGCAATCGCCACAGATCACGATCGATGCCAACAACATTTGGATGCACGTGGGCAAGTCGCCTGTACTTCAATATCGTTATGGCGACGTCCCGTTC
>JAAYVJ010000634.1 GCA_012517265.1 Planctomycetota bacterium
CACCGACAACCGCAGCCTCGATGACCTCTTCTTCTGTCTGTTCATCCTTTTCATCCTTTCTCTGTCATGACCAGTCTTCGTTTCTGATCATTATCCCTGCACTCAAGCGGCTCTGCGCCGCCAGGCCCCGACCAGACCCGTCCCAAGCAGACCGAGCAGCACAGCACCCGGCGCCGGGATCGTCGCGGTGGCCTGACCATCCACGTACACTCTCAGCCAACCCGTCTCCTTCTCATAGAAGTACCCGCTCACGCCGATCGCATCCTCAATCGAATCAGCCGAAAACAGCCCGTCCTCGACGAAATCCGTGAAGTAGAGCGTCGCTTGGTCCAGCGTGTACCAGTCCTCATACTCACCGAAGTCGGCCCATACGGACAGGACCATGTTGACCTGGGCATCATAGAATGCCGTCCCGCCAGGCCCGGCGGAATCCAGGTTCCAGGCGACGCTGTACGGTGCGGAGAAGGACAACTCGCCATCGGCGGTCGCCTCGAAGAACAGATCCTGGTATGCACGGCCATATGCTCCGCCCGAGGGCGAAACGTTCGTGGTCGCCCATGCGCCCGCGGCCAGCACGGGACCCGTGGGAGACTGCCACGAAGTGTTCCCGTAGGCGCCCGCGCCGGTGAAAGACACCGCCGCGCCGGTCACGTACGTGTCCGAGTCGTCCGTCACCGAGTTGTCACCGATCCCATCGTAGGCATAGGCATACGAGTGGCTCTCGACCTTAAAGAAACCGTCCGTCACCGGACCCAGGGTCACGTCCACCGCCGAAGACGCCGCCTGCGCCGCGACCCCAAAGGCAAGCACCGCCACCAAAGCCAAACAAATTTGTCTTTTCATCTGCACTCCTCCATTGTCCACTTTCCGATTCGATTTGGACCATCTGTCCACACTTCGACCTCCTGTGTCAGTCGCCTGTCCCCGGCGCCTCCATGCGGCAGAGACGCAGTCTCACTTATCTCTCATCTCTGAGAGGAAAAGCAATACCCTGCCACGGGATCATCCTCACGAGACAATCCCCGACGTTCGTTTGTCTGGGGATACCGCACACATGAGCGCACGGCCAGAAAAGCGAGAAACGAAGGCTCGCTCCACCAGCAGCACTAATGTACCCCTGCCTCCTGAAAGGCACCGTCTCGCGATAGACCATGCCCTACTCAGGCGGAAAGACCGACAAAGCCACTTCATCGCGACCCGCGTCGCCCAGAAATGTCCCTAAAAAAGACAGTGCTCACCCGGCGAAAGCTCCACTTCTTGACACACACCTCCACCCGAGCGACCCCCTGTCTCTGTCGGGAGCCTATGCTCTGCGGTACTCTATGAACCAGACCGGATTATACGGCGGTTGCTATGCGGGGTCTATCCGTATAAATACGTATTTTCCTGAATTTCTTCAGGCGCCCATGGTGCATCGTCCTACGACCGATGCGGGCATCATGGCGGGGATTCCGGGGCCGCGGGGCCGGGCGACGCGACATAGGCTTTCGCGCCTCGGCTGTACAGCACACGCCTCGGCGTCTCTGCCGGGACGATGATGGCTTCGATCGACGGAAGTCGATCGATCAAGGCAAGCCCGCTCTCGACGCCCAAGACGTTCACCGCGGTCGACAGAGCATCGGCGGTAGTCGCATCGGGGGCGATGATCGTGTCACTGACCAGCTTGGCAGCCCCTTTGCCGGAATGGGTGTCCAGAACGTGACTCTCTTTGTGGCCCTGGACCATGGTGAACCGCCGGTAATCGCCGCTCGTGGCGACGCTGACGTCACCCAACTCCAGAATCAGCAGGAACTTGGCGTCATCCAGATCATCCGACGTCACGTTCGGATCCTGGACCCCGATTCGCCATTTCTCCTGTCCTCGCGGGGGGCGGCCGAAACAGCGGATGTTGCCGCCGAGGTCGACGAGGCCGCCCAGGGCCCCCTTTTTCCGCATCGCCTCGACGGCCTTGTCGACCGCATAGCCCTTGGCGATTCCGCCCAGGTCGATCCGCATCCCGTCCTCCGCGAAGCGGACGGTTTGAGTCCTCTCGTCGAGGATCAGCTTCTCGTACCCGACTTTGCGACGGGCCTGGGCCAGGGCCACTTCCGTGGGGGGCTCGTTCGCCTCGCCCGCCGCCCGCCACAGGTCCACCAGGGGACCGACTGTCACGTCGAACGCCCCCTCCGAGAGCCTGCTGAACTCCACCGCCCGACGGAGCACCTCGAAAGTCATCGGGTTCACGGGGACAGGCTCTCGGGCCGCGAGGCGATTGACCCTGTTTAATTCGGAATCCTGGCGATGGTAGCTCATCAGCGTCTCGACGCGATCCTCAACGTCGAACGCAGCTTCGATACACGACTGTGCAGCCCGCTCACTCGGCGCGATCACCATCACGCTCGCGAATGTCCCCATGAGCTTTCTGACGTCGCTCTTGACCTCGACAAGCTCCCGGCCGCGAAGATCCCGGTACATCAGACAGACGATCAGGACCATCACGAGTCCGATGAGGACGAAAACAGCGGTCTTTCGCATATCGTGGATGAGGCACCTTCACTTGGAGTACTGGAACCGGGCCGCAGCGTCGGAATACCAACGCGGGCCACCCCACGGCCGGGGCTGCAACGCGGGCACTATACATTCCGCGGAGGGCATTGTCAAACCGGGTGAAGCGAGGTTACAATCACTCGATGAAAGACAAGAAGATAGAAATCGTGTCCCACCGTGTCGAACGGGAACTCCTGCCGTTCGTGCGAAAGCCGGCCCGCTACATCGGCGGCGAGGTCAATCAGGTTCGCAAGGACCTCCACCGGTGCGATTTGACCGTCGCCCTATGCTTTCCCGACGTCTATGAGATCGGCATGTCCAACACCGGCATGCCCATCCTCTATCACATCCTCAACCAGATGGAGAACGTGGCCGCCGAGCGCGTGTTCTCGCCGTGGACGGACGCGGAAGAGGTCCTCCGGCGGCAAGGGATTCCCCTCTTCACCCTGGAATCGAAAGCCGCTGTCGCCGGCTTCGACGTCATCGGCTTCGGCCTGACCAATGAGTTGTGCTATACGAACGTCCTGAACCTTCTGGACCTTGCCGGGCTCAAGGTCCGCCGATGTGACCGCACCGAGGCCGATCCTCTTGTCATCGCCGGAGGCGGTATGGCCAACTGCTGCGAGCCCGTGGCGGACTTCATGGACCTGTTTGTGCTGGGCGAAGGCGAGGAAGCCGTGGTCGAACTGGCGAACCTGCTGATCGAGGCCAAGCGGCTGGGCTGGGCCAGACGGCAGACTCTCCTGGAGGCCGCCCGCGGGTTCGATTGGGCCTATGTGCCCCAGTTCTACGAGTTTGAATACGACGGCCCCCGGCTGACGTCCTTCCGTGCGACGGAGCCGGGTCTGAGGACGCGGTTTCGCAACGCTGTGGTGGAAGATTTCGAAAACGCCCCCGTGCCGATCCGGCCCATCGTTCCGTTCGTCCAGGCGGTTCACGAGCGGGTCAGCATCGAGATCATGCGGGGCTGCCCGGGTCGATGCCGGTTCTGCCAGGCCAGCTACTGCCGGCGTCCCATTCGGTTTCGCAGCGAAGAGAGAGTCTTCGAGCTGGCGAAGGCCTCTTATCACGCCAGCGGTTTCGACACGGTGAGCCTTCTGAGCCTGTCCACGGCCGATTACCCCCACCTGGAAGGGCTCGCGGGCAAGCTCCAGGAGTATTTTGAAGGCAGACACGTGGGCCTGTCGATCCCCAGTCTCCGCGTGGACCAGCAGTTGCGCTTGGTGCCCAAGCTCTTCACGTCTGTACGAAAGAGCGGCCTGACCATCGCGGTCGAGGCGGCCGGGGAGAGGCTTCGCCAGATCATCAACAAGCCCCTCAAAGACGTCGATCTGTTCGCGGCGGTCGAAGAAGCCTACAGAGCCGGCTGGGAGAAGCTCAAACTCTACTTCATGGTGGGCCTGCCCGGCGAGACGCTCGACGACGTCAAGGCCATCGTCGGGCTCAGCCATCGCCTGGCGACTCTGCGGCGGTCGGTGGACGGCAAGACCGCCAGCATCAACGTCGCTGTCAGTTGGTTCGTGCCCAAGCCGCACACGCCCTTCGCCTGGCTCGATCAAAGACCCCGCGACTACTTCGAACAGGCCAAACGCATCATCATCGACGAGAAACTCCGCTTGCGGGCCAAGTTCCTCGTGTTCAAGTTTCACCAGATGGAGCAGAGCATTCTCGAAGCGGCCATAGGTCGCGCCGACAGACGCTGCGGTCAGGTCATCGAAACCGCCTGGCGACGCGGGGCCCGGTTCGACCTGTGGGGTGATTGTTTCGACTACTCGCTGTGGCGGGAAGCCTTCTCCCAAGCCGGCCTGGATCTCGAAGCCGCAGCCCAACGCAGGTTCGGCCGCGATGAGCTGCTGCCCTGGGCGCACCTCGGAGGGCCCGATGCTGACTACTTGCTGAACCACTACGACGACGCGATGCAAGGCATGCCTCCTGAGGGCACATAGGCAAACCCTTGCAGACTATGGCAGTGCACTGACTCCGTCCGCTAACCCCGACGCACGAAAGCGGGCCGACAACCGGCGGGGCGACGTCGCCTCGGATGAAGCACCCCTTTCATCCGAGGGGCACATGGGATGTAAGTCCTTATTTATTAATGTCTTATGCTGAACACATCCGCGAGCAACCTCGTGACGGACGTTGGAGGCCCTCTCAGCAGTGGACCTTGGCGGCAGATCAAAAAGGGACTGCTCCTCAGATTGCTCGCCACGGCAGTCGATATGCTTCATGGCGGTGGAAACGTGGTATTTCCATCGCGAAGGAACGTGAACGAACCGGCGACGAGGGGCATTCTCATGAGAGACTCCAGGCCCATACTGCTCGTGGAAGACGACAGCATTGACGCAATGACGGTGCAGAGGGCGTTTC
>JAAYVJ010000635.1 GCA_012517265.1 Planctomycetota bacterium
GCCCTGGTACCCGACTGGGCCCAGGCCGAGGACCTCCTGCAGGAGACCACGATGGTCATGTGGTCCAAGTTCGACCAGTTCGAGCAGGGGACCGACTTTGCCGCGTGGGCTTTGAGCATCGCCCGATTCCGGGTGATGAATCACCGTAAACGACAGCGGGCACAGAGGATACAGTTCAGCGACGAGGTCCTGGAGGCCATTGCCGAGCAGGTGAGCGCAGCGACGGCGAACGTCGACGTCCGCCGCGAGGCACTCCGGGTGTGCATTCGTAAATTGGCGGAAAAAGACCAGGAACTGCTTCGCCTTCGGTACGGCTTGGACGCCACGATCAAATCGGTCGCCGAGCGGGTCGGCCGGGGGATGGACGCGGTGTACAAGTCGCTCAACCGCATCCACGTGCAACTGCTGCACTGCATCCGCCGGACGCTCATCACGGAGGACGCGGTATGACTGGCCCGGCCTTCGAACATCCCGAATTCCTGGAATTGCTCGGCGCCCTTCGCGAGGGGAGGATCACACGGGAGCAGTTCTCCCGACTGGATCGCTGGCTCGCGGATGACCCGGCCATGCGGCGATGCTATGTCGAGTACATGCTGCTCTGCGCCGAGCTGCGCAGGTACCACGGGTCCCCCAAGCCGTCGGAGGAGGTCCCGACCGGACCTGATTGGAATATCGACATCGAATCCGCCGGCAAGCCCGAAGACTCCGCCGCGAACCGGGTCGACGCCATGCTCGACGAGATCATCGAGCAGGACCGCCGGACCGAAAGCAGATTGTCGGCGGAGGAGGCTCGCCACCAGGAAGAGACTCGCAAAGAGACGATTCGAAAGGTGGCCGAGGCGGCCTTGGAACGGTATCGGGAGCAGGAGCGGGTCCGGCAGGAACAGCTTGCCTACCGCCAGTATCTCGCCCGACGCCGCCAGTTGGCGGTTGGTGGCGCCGCAGTGGCGATCCTACTGATTCTGGCGGCGCTTCCGTGGTTGACGCGATCGACCGTCGGCCCTGTGGATTCCCCGGTTTCGCCGGCTCCCGCGCCGGTGCCTGTGGTCGCCCAAATCGCCCGATCGAGCGATGCGCGGTGGCTCGACTCGGAGCTTTCCACTTTGCCGGGGACGCAATTCCGACCCTCGTCGATCAGTCTGACGCAGGGATTCGTGGAGTTGGCCTGCGACGGCGGGACCTCGGTGCTCTTGCAGGCGCCGGTGGCCGTCCGCCTGGAGACGGGCGAGCGGCTCTTCCTCGAACGCGGGACGCTTTCGGTCCGGATCGGCGAGGATTCCGACGGGTTCATCGTCCGCACGCCGACCGGAACGGTCGTCGATTATGGGACTGCGTTCGGGGTTCTGGTCGGCAGCCGTGGAGAAACCGAGGCCATCGTCTATGAGGGCAAGGTCGGCCTGCGGAGCGGCTCGGACCCCGTCAGGGCGGTCACCTCGATGATCCTCACCGAGGGCCAGGCGGGCGTCGTCGAGGAAGGCGGACGTCTGGCCGCCAAGGCGTTCGAGCCCGGCCGGGTCGTCCGATCCATGCCGGAGACGCCCGGTTTCGGCATCCCCGGCATGCGAATGGACTTGGCCGACATCGTGGCCGGCGGCAACGGCTTCGGAACGGGCGGTCCGAATGCGGGGATCGATCCTTCGACCGGGCTGCAGGTCGCCCCGGTTCAGCAGGACCGAGTCGGCTCAGGCCAATACTGGCCGGTTTCATGGAATCGCCTCGTCGACGGCGTGTTCGTTCCGAGCCGGGGCATGGCCCAGATGGTTAGTTCGGAGGGGCATCGGTTTGCCGAGTGCCCGACGACGAACAACATCTTCTACCTGGACATCACGAACATGATCGGCACGGGACTCGAACCGCAGAGATTGGACGGCTGCGATTATGGGACTCGCGACCGCCCGGGCATCCTGATGCACGCGAACCTCGGCATCACGTTCGATCTCAGGGCCATCCGCCAGTCCTCGCCGGGGGCGCGGGTCGCGCGGTTCCGCTCGGGGTTCGGCGTTTCGGAGTCCGGGACGGATCGGCCCTGCAACGCGGATTTTTGGGTGCTCGTCGACGGCCAGGTTCGTTTCAGCCGGTTGAAGGTCCGTGAAAAGGGCTTGGCCGGTCGCGTCGATATGGAGTTGACGGACCAGGACCGGTTTCTGACGCTGGTCACCACGGACGGCGGAGACAAGGACACCTCGCTGCCCAGCGGGCGCGCCACCGACAGTGACTGGTGCGTGTTCGCGGAGCCCTGCATCGAGTTGGCGACGGCGCAGGGATTGCGGCAGGACGCGGAGGCGTCGAAACCGAGTGTGGATCGAATCATGAGCGGCCGGTGAGGCCGCCGCAAGAATATGCCTGGGGTCGGCGCAATCTCGTAGCGAGAAGGCCCCGGCGTGACTAGGTTCCAGTTGATTAGGAGGAAGACGCGATGGCTAAGAGAAGTATGTTTGCGAGTGCCGCGTTGGCGCTGGGCCTGTTGGCCGCCAGCGCCGTGGCCGCAGTCAAGCCTGTCGTTTATTACTCGTTCGACACGTTGGGCGCGGTGGTCGCGGACGAATCGGGCAACGGAAACGACGGGACCGTCAACGGGGGCGTTGCGCTGGCCGCCGGCGGCCACCGGGGCAATTGCTTCGTCTTCAACGGCTCGAACGCCTACATCCAGTTGACCCGCGTGGTCCAGGACAACTTCACGCTCAGCGGCTGGGTCAAGACCACGACGAACGGCCTGGCCGGCACGCAGGCCTACCAGGGCAACGGTCTGTTCTGGTCCGACGTCGGCGGCACGGCCAACGACTTCGTCGCCGCGGTCCTGGGCACGAAGTTCTCGTTCTTCGCCGGCAACCCCGACACGTCGGTGATCTCCAAGGGCGACATCGTCACCGGCGAGTGGGTGCACATCGCGGCCGTCCGGAACACCGTGGCCAAGACGATCAGCGTCTACATCAACGGCGCGTTCGACAACAGCGTCGCCCACAGCAACACGGCGGCGCTCAACGCGAACAACAACTTCGTGATCGGCGCCAACACGCTGGACAGCCGCTACTACAACGGTCAGATGGACGAAGTCCAGATCTTCGACGTCGCTCTGACCGACGCCGAGATCCTGGCCGTGATGGCCGGCAGCCCGTCCCTGGCCGGACAACCGATCCCCGAGGACAAGGCGACGGACGTCCCGTTTGATGCGGCCCTGGCCTGGACCGCCGGGGAGACCGCTGTGACCCACGACGTCTACCTGGGAACGACGCTGGCCGACGTGAACGACGCGAGCCGGGACAACCCGATGGGCGTCCTGGTCAGCCAGAACCAGACCGAGGCGACCTATCAGCCCGCCGCGACGCTGGAGTTCGGCAAGACCTACTACTGGAGAATCGACGAAGTGAACGGCGCCCCCGACTACTCAGTCTTCAAGGGCCAGCCATGGAGCTTCACCGTCGAGTCCTATGGCTATCCGATCACCAACATTACCGCCACGGCCTCGGGCTACCAGGGTGCGATGACCCCCCAGAACCTGGTCAACGGCGCCGGTTTGAACGCCGAGGGTCTGCACGACACCGAAGGCACGCACATGTGGACCAGCAACAACGTCAAGCCGGCCTGGGTCCAGTTCCAGTTCGACAAGGTCTACCGGCTGTACGAGATGCTGGTCTGGAACGCCAACCAGGTGATCGAGAGCATGGTGGGCTTCGGCGCCAAGGCCGTGAAGGTCGAGTACTCCGCGGACGGCCAGAACTGGACGGCCCTCGATGGCGTGACCGAGTTCAACCGCGGCCCGGGCCTGCCGGGCTATGCGGCCAACACGACCGTCAGCTTCGGCGGCGTCGCCGCGCAGTACGTCAAGATCACCATCCAGAGCAACTGGGGCGGCCTGGCCCAGCAGGTCAGCATGAGCGAGGTCAAGTTCTACTATGCTCCGATGCAGGCCTTCAATCCCGAACCGGCCGCCGCGGCGACCAACGTCAGCGTCGACGCCACGCTCGCTTGGCGGCCGGGCCGCGAAGCCGCGTCGCACACGGTGTACGTCGGGACCGACCGCGATGCGGTGGCCGGCGGCCTCGTCTCCGGCAAGACCGTGACCGAGCACCGCTACACCCCGGCACTGGACCTCGGCAGGATCTACTACTGGAAGGTCGATGAGTCCGGCGCTGCCGGCGACTACCCGGGCGACGTCTGGAGCTTCACGACCGAGGACTCCATCGCGGTCGACGATTTCGAAGGCTACACAGACAACGAAGGCTCTCGGATCTACGAGTCCTGGATCGACGGTCTGACCACCGGCGCCAGCGGCTCGACCGTCGGCTACATGGCGGCCCCGTTCGCCGAGAAGAAGATCGTCCACGGTGGGACCCAGTCCATGCCTCTGGCGTACGACAACACGGCGGCGCCGCAGTACTCCGAGGCCGAGCGAGCTTTCGACTCGGTGCAGGATTGGACCACCCACGGCGTCACGACTCTCGTCGTGAATTTCCACGGCCAGACCACTAATTCACCGGCTTCTCTCTACGTGAAGATCAACGGCACCAAGATCACCTACAACAACGGCGCCGCGGCCACCGCGATGAACCTGTGGAAACAGTGGGCGATTCCGCTGGCCGGCACAGGCGTCAATCTCAAGAGCGTCAAGAGCCTGACGATCGGCGTCGCAGGCGGCGGCAAGGGCACCCTCTTCGTCGACGACATCCGCCTGTACGCCGCGGCGCCCGCGATCGCGACACCCGCGGATCCGGGCACGACCGGCCTGGTCACCTGGTACAAGATGGACGGCGACGTCAAGGACAGCTCCGGCAAGAATTACAACGGCACGATCAACGGAACGACCAGCTACGAGACCGGCGTCGTCGGTCAGGCCCTGGTCTTCAACGGGAGCAACGCTTACGTGGATGTGCCCATCGGCTCGCTGATTCCGACGCTGACGGACGCGACCTTCTCGACGTTCGTCAACTTCGGCGGCGGCACGGGCGCCTGGCAGCGGGTCTTCGACTTCGGTTCGGGCTCCGGCGCCATGCCGTACATGTTCCTGTGCCCGCGCGAGAACACCGCCGGCGGCGTGCGGTTCGCCATCCGCACCGCGACGGTCGCCGAGCAGGTCGTTCGGAGCGACAAGACCGTCAGCGAGGGCTGGCACCACATGGCCGTCACGATCGACAGCAAGACCATGACCGCCGCCGTATACCTCGACGGCGACATGCTCGCCTCGGCCGCCACGACCGTGCTGCCCAAGGATCTGGGCACGACGACCCAGAACTGGCTCGGTCGTTCGCAGTACGCCTCCGACGCGTACTTCCTCGGCTCCCTGGACGATTTCCGCATCTACAACCGCGTGTTGTCCGAAGCCGAGCTGCGCTATCTGGCCGGCGATCGCTGATCGCCGCCCCAAACGCAGCACGCATGGATGTCAACAAGGGCCCCGGCCTCCCACCGGGGCCCTTGTTCGTTTGCAGACACCACCTTCAAATCTCAGTTTGACCTGGCCGGGGACCTGTGGTACGGTGGAGTCGCTCTACAGTTGACACAGCATTCAGAAAGGAGCGTGGCGTATGCGTCGAGGCGTGACACGGCGGGCATTTCTGCGTGATGCGGCCTGGGCCGGATCGGGACTGATCATTCTGTCGAACAGCCGGCTGGTCCGCGGGACACAGGCCAACAGCAAGCTGAACATCGCGGCCATCGGCGTCTCCGGACGCGGCGGGGAGGACGTCAACGGCGTCGCGAGCGAGAACCTCGTCGCCCTGTGCGACGTGCACGAGAGCCACGCGGCCAAGACGTTCGAAAAGTTCCCCTCGGCCAAGAAATACAAGGACTTCCGCAGGATGCTCGACGAGATCCACGGGCAGATCGACGCCGTGGTGGTCGGGACGCCCGACCACACCCACGCCCCGGCGGGCGTCATGGCGATGAAGCTGGGCAAGCACTGCTACTGCGAGAAGCCGCTGACGCACAGCGTATACGAGGCCCGCGTGATGGCGGAGCTGGCCAACGAGAAGAAGCTCGTCACGCAGATGGGCACGCAGATCCACGCCGGAGCGAACTACCGCCGCGTCGTGGAACTCGTCCAGACCGGAGCGATCGGCTCGGTCGGCGAGGTTCACGTGTGGATGGGCGCCAATCTCAATGGGCCCGCCGTCCCGACGGATCGCTCGCAGCCCCAGCTTCCGACCGAAACGCCGGACGTGCCGGCGGATCTCGACTGGGACCTGTGGCTGGGACCGGCCGCGTACAGGCCCTACAGCCCCGCCTACGCCCCGTTCCAGTGGCGGTACTGGTGGAACTTCGCCAACGGCCAGCTCGGCGACTTCTTCTGCCACTTCTGCGATCTGGCGTTCTGGGCCCTCAAGTTGCGGCATCCGACCACCGTCGAGGCCGAAGGCCCGCTGCATCCGGAGAGCACCGCCAAGTGGACCATCGCCAAGCAACAGTACCCCGCCCGCGGCGAGCTGCCGCCGGTGGCCTTGACCTGGTACAACGGCGGGCCGTATCCGGCTTTCATGCAGGAGCGGAAGATCCCCGCCTGGAACAGCGCGGTCCTGTTCGTCGGCTCCAAGGGCATGCTCGTCGCCGACTACAACCGGCACCAGTTGCTGCCGGAGGAGAAGTTCGTCGACTTCCAGCGGCCGGCGCCGTTCATCCCGGACTCGATCGGCCACCACGAGGAATGGATCGCGGCCTGCAAGACCGGCGGCCCGACCACGTGCAATTTCGATTACTCGGGCGCCCTGACCGAGGCGGCTCTTCTGTGCAACGTCGCCCTCCGCGCCGGCGAGAAGCTCACCTGGGACGCCAAGGCCCTCAAGGCGGTCAACTGCGCGAAGGCGGACGCTTTCATCCGCCGGGAGTACCGCAAGGGCTGGAC